>CAZSUQ010000028.1:0-17414 GCA_964609935.1 uncultured Thermodesulfobacteriota bacterium
CCCACGGCCATCAACTGGATCGAATCCCTGACCGGCCAGACCGTGGCCATGGAACTGGCCGAGGTGTTCCATCTGGACGATTTCTACCGGCTTCAGAGAGAAGACCCCCAGGGATTCAGGGAAAAATTCTGGTACTACTTCAAGTGGCCCATCAAGCAAGTGATGATGCTTCCGGTGAGAATCATGGTGTCCCTGGGATTCATGGAGCAGCCGGAGTTCAAACGGGATTACCTCTCCTACGCAGCCGGCAAGGTCTTCAAGAGCATGATCGTCGTTGAGCTGTCCAACCAGATGAGCGACGTGATGGCCATATCGGTGTACGGACCCACAAGGGAGCTGGCCGAGGACATGGCCAACTACCTTGCAGACGTGCTGATCGAAAGGGCGGTCAAAGGGGAGCAGAGCGTTGCCCGGTTCGCCGTGGATTTCGCCGAGGAGCAGATCGGGGACATCGAACAAAAGCTGGCGGATGCGGAGAATGCCCTCAAGGAATATCAAAAAGAGATGGGGGTTTTGAACATCAACCAGCAGAAGCAGCTTCAGGTGAGCATGGCCGACGGCCTCGAGAACCAGATTCAGACACTGGAGACCAGCGCCGAGGAGCTGAGAAAAAAGGTCGAGGTCCTCGACCAGCAGATCAAAGAGCAGGGAACCACCTTTGTTTCCACCATGGTTCTGCAGAAGAACGTGTCGGACAAGCAAGAAGCGGTTCTGAATCTTGCCATGAACCAGGAAAAGAGCTCGATCATCGAGAGGCAGATCGACGAGACGCACAAGCGGGCCCGCGAGCTGATCGAAGCCGAGTCGGTTTCGAACAGGCTGCAGCGCGAGATCCAGATCTATTCGAATATCCTGATGCAGTTCCGGGATAAGCTGGCAAAGCTGAAAATCGAGACCGTCTCCAGGCTGAAGGCCGCCTCCATGGAGGTTGTGGACCCGGCGTACATACCGGAGTCGGAAGGCCCTTCCTGGCCGATGGAAGACCTGAACATCATCCTCGGGATCATCCTCGGGCTCGGGACGGGCCTGTTGATCGCCTTTCTCATTGAATATTTCAACGACGGACTCCGCAACGAGCTGGAGGTGCAGAAGGAACTCAACCTCCCGGTTTTCGGCACTGTGCCGGAATTCGATTTCGAGAGTGAACCTTGATGACCAGACCTCATGGAAAAACCTCTCTTTGAACCACAGGATCTTTCTCGGGTTTCCCCTCTCCTGGCCTGTTTCGTTTTTGCCCTGCTGGCAGTTCGATTCATCGTGGTTGTTGTGATTGCCAAGAAGTTCGGTACGACCGAGATTGCCGACGTGCTCTTCATCGCGCAGCTGATTCCCATCTCCATTTTTCTCCAGAATCGGAAGGCATTGATGCTCTCCTTTGTCCCTGTCTATACGGATTACATCGTCCATTCCGACGAAGAGGATGTCTGGCACTTTACCAACCAGTTTTCGAATCTCGTCTTGCTTGCGGGCGTGGTCATAACGGTTCTCTATGTCCTTCTCGCTCCCTTCATCATGCAGTTTCTCACCATGGGCTTTCCCGACGAACAGCGCGTATTGACCACGCGTTTCACGCAGCTCCTCGCGCCGGCCATGTTTTTCTTCTTCGTGTTTTCCCTGGAGGAGAGCGTCCTCTATTCCTACAAGCACTACACCACAACGAGCTGGGCGATCCTTTTCGGCGTTGTGGGGGGGCTCCTGGGCCTGGTTTTCCTCACCGACCGCTACGGGATCTTCGGTTACGGGTACGGATCCCTGGCAGGGTTCCTCTTTCAGTGTACGATCCCTCTTTTCCTCTTCTGGAGGTACCGGCACCGGTTCACCCTGGCATTGAACTTCAAGGATTCCGGGCTTCAAAGGGTCTACAAGCTGCTTGGCCCGATCTATCTCTATTCTGTTTTCATTGCGCTGATTCACGTAACGAACCGTGCCCTGGCGACCACACTCGGCCCGGGCCGCGTCTCTGCGTTTCAGTACTGCCTGACGCTGACGGGCATTCTGCCTCTCCTCCTCACGCAATCCGTACTGGCCCCCCTTTTCCCCATCATCTCCGAGAAGGTGGTCCGGGGAGAGATGAAGGACCTGAAGGAGCTGCTGGTCAGGGGGACCCAGGTCCTGGTCTTCCTCGTGGTTCCCATGATCGTTGCACTCGTCTGTCTCCGCGTTCCCATCATCCGGCTCCTCTTCGAACGGGGCGAGTTCTCGGCCGAGGACACCCGGCTGACCGCTTACACCCTGATCTTCTTCGCCCCGTTCATTCTGGGAATGACGCTGACCATGCTGTACTCCCAGTTCGTGGTGAACCTGGGCCTCTTCCGGCGTGCGGCCAAGCTTGTTTTCTACCTGCTCATCGTGAACGCCCTGTTTTGCCTGGGGTTCATGCGTGTTTTCGATGTGGGAGGGATCGCCCTTTCCCTGACCGGTGTTTATTTCCTGATGGCGTGGATCTTCATGCTCTTTGTGAAAAGCCGGATCGGGACCATCGGGTTCAAGCACATCCTGAAACCCGCGCTGAAGGTTCTTGGGGCATGCGCCCTGAGTGCGCTGCCGGTTCTCTGGCTTTCACCCTATATTGAAGGCTCCCTGGACATGTCCCGCCTCTCTTTTCGCATGATCGGGCTGATCCTGGAGGGGGGACTCTTTTTCATCGTGTATGCTCTCCTTGTCTGGGTGTTTCGCATGGAGGAGACGGCGATCCTTGCCCAGTTCATGCAAACCAAGAAGGAAAGGAAAGCAGCGCCGACGCAAACACCGGCTGTCACGGCCGGGAGCGCTGAGACCGGGGAGAAGCCGAGCGGCCTCCCCCACTGAGACGGTCGAAGAGATATGTACCGAAAATATCCGAAATCGAAAAATATCTATCACTGGGAAGACATCCTGCTCATCCTGTTCTGCATGACGATCCCCTTGCAGAACATGGGGGGGATCATGAAGGGGATGACCTTTGCAAAGGTCTTCCTCATGGCTGCAATTTTTTATTATTTCATTCGGGCCTTTTTCCGGAAGGACATGTACCTGTTCCTCCTCCCGTTCAAGAGCTGGACGAGCCTGGCACTTCTGGTCCTGCTGGGCGTCAACATGTTGAGCGGGATTCACGCCACGGACATGACAATGTACAGCGGGTTCAATTCACGTTACATCATGCTCTACGTAACCGTACTGGTCATCGGAATGGCCGTGAAAACAAAACGGCACCTCTTGTATGCGTTCATTGCCGCCTTCCTCATCGGTTCGGTCCCGAATTGCGTTTCAGGCATCGTCGAGCTCGTGACCGGTAAGCAGGTGTTGAAGTACTACCAGCAGGGAACCGCCGCGCAGCTCGCCCTAACGGGCAAGAAGACGCAGATGGGAACGCATTCGGAAGGATCGAGGCGTGTGGTGAGCTTTGACGGGGGGGCCGGGGAACACGCCATGCACTTCGTCACCTATTCGGGACTGAGTGCGATCGTGCCTTTCCTTGTTCGAAGCATCTGGTTGCGGCTGTTTCTGCTTGCATGGGTGTTTTTGAACCTCATCAATGTTGCGGCCACGGGTTCCAGAACGGGGATGATCGGGCTCTTCCTGGGGTATTTCACCTTCCTTGCCCTGATCGAAATAAAGCGCAAGTACAAGGTCCTTATTGTCGTGGCCACCATCGTGGGAGGATTGGTGGCCGTCTATGTCTTCGATCTGCCCCTGGCCAGGTTCTTTGGCAGAACCGAAATGACCGCCTACACAACCAGCTTCCGGATCGAGCAGTATCGAACCGCCATGAACATGTTCGATCGGCACAAATTCATCGGTATCGGTCTTGGACAGTTCGTCTCCGATTACATGAAGTACCAGTGGAACTACCCGGGCCACGAGAGATGGTACAGTGTCACGCTTCTGCACAACTCCTTTCTCAGACAGCTTGCGGAGGTGGGTATCATCGGCCTGTTTTTTTTGCTGCTCCTGTTGTTTACCGTCTGTTACAAGCAGTATCTGATCAGGACGCGATCCACGGACCCGGTTTTACGACTCCTGGCCGTGGGGCTCATGTGCTCTTTTATCGGCTGGTGCGGAGGGTTGCTTTTCTACCCAAGTTTTCTGGATGAGCAGGGATGGATCCTGATGGGATTCGGGATCGCCCTGTGGAACGTATACAAACAGCATGAAAAGGATGAGGCACAGGCCGCATTGCCGGCAGCCTAAAACTTTATTCCCAACAAACCATGGATTTGCTTATGGACATTACGGTTGGTGTTATCACATGGAATGCACGTGCCCTGCTTGAGCAATTGCTTGATTCCGTCTATGAATCCGTCAATAATATAGAGTTTGAGGTCCTGGTCGTGGACAACGGATCCACGGACGGCACCATCGAGATGATCAAAGAGAATTATCCCGATGTCGTTCTTGTGGAGAACCCGGAGAACCTGGGCGTTGCCCCGGCCAGAAACCAGCTTTTGAAAAAAGCGCGTGGAAGATACACCCTAAGCCTGGACGTGGATACGACCATGATCCAGAAAGGAGTGGTGGAGACCCTGGTGGCGACCATGGATGCTCATCCGGAGGCAGCCATCGGGGGGCCCAAGCTGGTGTACAAGGACGGATCCCTCCAGTTGTCCTGTCGGCCCTTCCCGTCTCCCTTGAACATCATGCTGGAAGGCACCTTTTTACAGAAGTACTTCCCGGACTCGCGGTTCGTGAAGGATTACAACATGGAGGAATGGGACCACGCGAGCCTGAGGGAAGTGGACTGGATGTACGGAGCCGCCCTGATGATCCGTGCTTCGGCCCTGGAGGAGATCGGCTATTTCGACGAGGGCTATTTCTATTTGTATGAAGACATCGACCTCTGTTTTCAGGCAAGACGTAAGGGATACAAGGTGTTGTACATTCCGGACGCGGTGATCTGCCATCATCTGGAAAGAGAGGAGCGGACCATCTTTTCCAAGACGTTAAAGATTCACCTCCGTAGCATTGGAAGATACCTGCTGAAGGATTACCTGGCATTGATTGCGTTGAAGGCACGGAGGAAGTGGCCGGCATGAGTGACCCCAAACCCTGTGATCTTTGCGGTGCCCCGAGTCAGGATCTTTGTTATCGCCTCGAGGGACTTGATATTGTTCGATGTCAGAGTTGCGGTCTCGTCTATTCGCAGGGCTACGCGGATTGTGACTACAAGGACCTCTACGACCCGGGATACTTCGATGAACGGGGAGAATACTTTCTCGAGGTCCAGGACAAGAAGGTGGGGGATCTGGCCGGTGGGCACATTGACAGCTTTCAGGACGGGCTGCAACGCCTCCGGAAATACAAATCGAACGGAAAACTCCTGGACGTGGGTTGTGCCGTGGGCATCTTCCTGTCCCTGGCCCGGGACAACGGATGGGATGTACAAGGCATGGACGTATCCGAGTTCGCCGCCTCCTTTGCAAGAGAGCAACACGGGCTGGAGATTCACACCGGGGAACTGGAAACCATCGGCTTCCCGGACGCCTCTTTCGATGTCATCACCTTGTGGGACGTTGTGGAGCACCTGATCCATCCCCAAAAGACCCTGGAGGAGGTGCACCGAATCCTGAAAGACGACGGGATCATCCTGCTGGACACGCCCAACAACGAGTCCTTGTTGAGGAAGGTTGCCGGCTTGATCTACCGGGTTTCGGGCGGACGGATCACGTATCCGGTAAGTAAGCTGTATCACATTTTTCACCTGTATTATTTTTCCGAAGAGACCCTTCGAAGGCTGCTGGATTCCAGCGGGTTCATGGTAGCCGAGATGATTTACAAGCCGATCCCCCGGGAGAAAGGGAGAGGAAGCACCCTCGAGAGGACCATCGTCACAGCCATTGGGATCCTGGAAGCCCGGCTGCACATGGACTACGAGCTCCTGGCGATTGCGCGAAAGAAAACCGCCTGATCAGAACGGCCGTTTCATCAACGTCCCCTCAACCACGTCTCCGCCATGAACAAGCAGCCATTCCAGCGGCCTTCTTGCCAGCGAGGACGAAACCGACCCTCCGGGCCATGAAAAAGGCCCGAATCAAGCATGGGGTTTGATTCCGTTTCTTCCCCTGTTTCCGGAAACCAGGGAGTTTCTATGAAGGTGATGATTATTGGATTGGACGGTGCCGCCCTGGACATGCTCGTGCCCTGGATGGACGCCGGTGAGCTTCCCGGGCTCTCCCGGTTGATGCGGGAGGGTGGATCCGGCCCCCTGGAATCGGTACCGAACATGCGGAGCGCCGCCGCCTGGACATCCTTTCAGACCGGAAAGAATCCCGGGAAGCACGGCATCCTCGAGTTCTACGAACGGATTCCCAACACCTATGACATCCGGTTTGTCAGCGGCCGCACACGGGACGGGGAGAGCTTCTTCAAGATCGCCAGCGAGGCAGGGAAGTGTGTCGCCGTGATGAACGTTCCCATGACCTATCCTGCCGATGAGGTCAACGGTGCCCTTATTGCCGGGCTGGATGCACCCGGAAAGAAGAGCCAGGGCTTCTCGTGGCCGCCTGATCTTCTGCGGGATCTCGAGGCCCAGGCAGGGGAGTACGTGCTGGAACCCGGCCTGACCGGTTGCATCGTCAACGGGGAGATGGACAAGGCGGTGGAGCTGCTGTTCCAGGAGATCGAATCGAAGAAAGCCGCTTCCCGTTACCTGATGAAGACGGTTCCCTGGGACCTTTTCGTTACGGTCTTCCGGAGCACGGACGCGGTTCATCACTGCTTCTGGAAGTATTACGACAGCCAACATCCGCAGCATGAAAAGGACGAGGCGGCCCGGTACGGCGATGTCATGCTCAGGACGTACCAGGCCATTGACGCGTTTATCCTGGAGGCGCTGGAAAACCTGGACTCGGAAACCATGGTCCTTGTGGTCTCCGATCACGGGTGCGGACCCAAGCACCCGGCCAGCAACCAGATCAACAGCCTGCTCGAAGCGCACGGATTTCTGGGTTATGAATCCGGCGGGGCCGGTTCCGGGGGCGCCTTGACCCGCCTGCTGGGCGGACTCTACAAGTGGACCATCGCCAAGACGCCGCGCGGGACCAAGGAGCTGCTCTGGCGGCTCTTCCCCGCCTTTCGTGACCGCGTGCAGTCCAGGCTCTGTTTCGCAGGCATCGACTGGAGCCGTACCCGTGCCTTTTCGGACACCCTTTTCCCGGCGATCTGGATCAACGTGAAGGGCAGAGAGCCCTGTGGAATCGTAGAACCCGGGGAAGCGTACGACCGGGTTTGTGCCGAGATCAAAGAAGCGGTCATGAAGTGCCGGGATGCAGAGACCGGAGAGCCCATTGTGCAGGAGGTTTTGCACAGGGACGAGATCTATTCAGGACCCTATGTGGACAAGGCGCCGGACCTCCTCATACGCTGGCGCGAGGATATCCCCATACAGGGGATCAAGCTGCCCGAGCAGGACGTATCGAGGTCCGCCCAGGCCGCGGAAAGAGCGGTTGCGCCCTTCATTCCGGGTGAGGACTACCGGGTCATCAGCGGAGATCACCAGCTCAACGGTGTTCTGCTCTTTCGGGGGCCGGGGGGCAACGGCGGCGAAGGAAAGCGGATACAGGACGCTTCCCTCATGGACATCGCACCCACGGTCCTGTACGCACTCGGCCTGCCGGTGCCGGACGACATGGACGGAAAGGTTTTGAACGGCCTGTTCAGCGAAGGATATCAGCGGGACAACCCGGTTCGCAAGGTGAAGGCGGATACGCGCGCAGCGCAAGCCCCATCCGGCGAGAAGGACTATCAGGACGAGCAGGAAGAGGAAAAGATCAAGGAGAGACTCCGGGGCCTGGGTTACCTCGAGTGAAGCGGGTGGGGAACGAATGACATCGAAGAAGAAAGCGGTTGTTCTCGGCGCCGGGTTTGCAGGACTCTGGATCTCCCGGCGACTTCTCGACGAAGGGTTCGAGGTGGAACTCCTGGAGGCAGCAAGCCGTCCGGGCGGATTGATGGAAACCATCGTTCGAGAAGGCTTTGTGTTCGACCTGGGACCCCACATCCTCCTTTCCTCGCACCTGGAGCATTACAGCAAGATCCTGAAGGACGACCTCCTCACGGTTCGCGGTTTTTACGGGTTCGGCTACCAGGGAAAGCAGATCCTCTCCCCCCTGACCCCGGGGAACCTGTTCCGGACCCTTGGCCCCGGAAAGGCCGTTCCCTTTGCCGCGAGCATGGCCTGGCACAGGCTCCCCTTTGTCCCGCCAAGGCCTCCCTGGAACAATGTCGACGAGGTGATCACCTCAAGGTTCGGCAAACGGGTCAATGCGGCCCTGTTCCGGGACTACATCCCCAAGATCACGGGACTGCCGAGCACAGAGGTTTCCACGGAATGGTTTCTGGAACGACACCGCTTCTACCGTGAACACAGCCTGGCAAGGCAGATGGTGAAGAAGGCCGTGCAGCCCATGAGGAAGCTGCTTCCCTCCAGGGCTGGAGAGGGGTTCACCGGCCTGGAGCTGTACTACCCCAGGAACGGGGCCCAGATGCTCACCGATGCCCTCAGTTCCCTCCTGACCGAAGGCGGGGCCCGCATGACCCTCGATGCACGGGTCACAGGCATCGAATGCAACAACGGGCGGGTCGCTTCGGTGACCTACGAAACCCGGGAAGGGGAAGAACAGAAGGCCGGCGGTGACCTTTTTATCAGCACCCTTCCCGTGACCCATCTCCCGGGACTCTTTGCGGGTGGACTGGGAACCGATGCCGCCAGGGCTGCCGGGGCCCTCGCCTGGCGCCACCTGTGGCTTTTCTACGTTGCCGTGGATTGCGAGCGGGCATCGGACAAGATCCAGATCTATTTCACGGAGAAGAAATACCCCTTCAAACGCGTCTACGAGCCCAAGAACCTTCTTCCCTCCATGGGGTCGCCCGGGGTGACGGCCCTTTGCATCGAGGTCTGCTACAACGAGGGAGATGCATTCGACCGGACCGAGGAACAGACGAACTTCCGGACCGTCAAGGAAGGGATCTGCGAATTCTACGGGCTACCGAAGAACAAGGTCCGCTTTCTTTTTTCCAGGAGGGTTCCCTTTTCCTATGCCGCCTACCGAACGGGTTACGAGAAGCATCTGGAGGCCGTGGCAGCCGCTCTTTTCCCCCTTCGCAACTTTGTTTCCTACGGCAGGCAGGGATCCTTCCGCTACAACCATCTCGTGGATCGTATCATCGACGCGTCGGATTCGGTCATGCAATATGTAGTGAATTTTGAGCAGGGCAAGGAAGAGATGTTGAAGAAATCGGATGCAAAATCCGATTTCTTCTGAAGTGTTTTCATGCAGGAAAAGAGAGGATTCCATGAGCGGAAAACCGATCATCATCTTGGGGGCCGGGCTGGCCGGGCTCAGCGCGGCGTATCACACAAAGGATCCGTACCGAATCTTCGAGCGGGAGAAACGTGTGGGGGGGTTGTGCCGCTCGGAGTCGCACGACGGGTTCACCTTTGACTATGCCATTCACATCCTGTATTCGGCGGACCCCTATGCAACGGACCTGATCAAGAACAAGCTCCTCAAGGAGAACTTCCATGAGCAGATCCGGAGCTCCTGGGTCTGCATGAAGGATGTCTTCACCTACTATCCGTTCCAGGCCAACACCCACGGGCTTCCCCTCGAGATCGTGGAGGACTGCGTGCTCGGTCTCATCGAGGCCACCTACGAACGGGACCCGGGTAAGGCGAAGAACTTCAAGGAGTGGATCCATGCCACCTTTGGAGACGGCATCTCAAAGCACTTCATGATTCCCTTCAACGAAAAATGCTGGGCCATCGACCCCAGCAAGATGAGCATCGGCTGGATCAAGGACCGCGTCCTCCAGCCGAGCATCCAGGAGGTGTTGCGCGGGGCCCTCACGGATCAGCGCAAGGGGTTCGGTCCGAACGCCAACTTCTGGTATCCCAAGGCCGGCGGCATCGAGTCCCTGCCAAGGGGATTTCTGCCCTACCTGGATGAGGACCGTATCCACCTGGGAAGGGAGATCGTTGAAATCTCCACAAAGGAGAGGGTTGTCCGCGTGTCGGACGGAGAGGTGGTGCCCTACGAGAGGCTCGTGTCCACGCTTCCGCTGACACGGTTGCTCGGCCTGATCAAGGACCTCCCGGAGGACTGCCGGAAGATCGGGGCCCGCCTGGAGCACAACACGATCTGGGGAGTGAACATCGGCATCAATCGGCCCGCCATCTCGGACAAGCACTGGATCTATTATCCGGAGTACGAAACCATCTTTCACCGCATCAGCTTTCCCATGAACTTCCACTCGAGCATGGCTCCGCCCGGCACCAGCTCCATCACCGCAGAGGTGGGCATGTCCAGGCACAAACCGATCAACCGGGACACCCTGATGGAGGACGTGATCCGGGATCTCTTGAAGACCCCGTTTCTGGAAAGCGAGGAGGAGATTGTCTCGAGCAGCGTTCTGGAGCTCACACCCGCCTACATCATCTATCACCTGCGTCACCGGGAAGACGTGGACGAACTGAAGCGATACCTGATGGGACAGGGAATATTCTCCTGCGGCCGCTTCGGGGACTGGGAGTACCTGAACATGGACCATTCCATCCTGGCAGGGAAGCGGGCAGCGGAGGATTCTCAGCAGAAGCCGGTGACCAAAGCCGAGGCGAGCGGCTGAGCACCAGCACCCGGCCCGGTGAAGGCGGGTTCTCTATCTGTTCGTGGAAGGGTGTGCGTCAGTAACGAACCAGAACGGCGCCCCAGGTGAATCCGGAGCCAAAGGCCACGCAGAGGAGAAGCTGCCCCCTCTGGATCTGTCCGTTTCGCGTGAACTCGTCAAGAAGGAGGGGGATGGTGGCTGCCGTGGTGTTGCCGTACTTGTGAATATTCATCAGGAGCTTTTCCTGCGGCAGGTTGATCCGTTTCGCCATTTCGTTGTTGATGTGGGCATTGGCCTGGTGGGGAAGCACCCAGTCCACATCATCCAGGGTCAAGCCGTTCAGTTCCAGGGCTCGCAATGCCACCTCGCACATGCGGAGCACGCCGTTCACAAAGAGGTTCCTTGGATTGGGCATCTGAGGAAACAGGCCCACGTTCTCTTCGAAATTCAGGGGGTTGTAGTCCACAATGGGCTTACGGTGCAGATCATAAACAACCATGTGAACACCCTCGAAAGCACCTTTTCCGTCGGCGTGCACTTCCGTATGGAAGACCCCATCATCCTCCCGGTCGGTTTCGGTCCGCTGGTAGAGAACCGCCGCAGCTCCATCCCCGAACAGAACGGTGACGGCCCGCCCTCTTGTGGAGAAATCGAGGCCGTGGGAGTGGATCTCGCTTCCCACAACGAGAACCGTTCGATACATTCCGCCTTCGATAAAGGCTTTCGCCATCTCCGTCCCGTAGACAAAGGCGGAGCACTGCTGACGGATGTCGTAACACGCGCAACCGTGATCCGAGATCCCGAGCTTCTGCTGCATAAAAATCGCGGTTCCAGGGAAAAACATGTCCGGGCTCAGCGTGCCGAGGATGATGCAATCCACCTCCTCGGGCTGGATGCCGGCGTTTTCGATGGCACGCTTGGACGCCTCCAGTGCAAGGTCGGATGTGGTTATCCCCACCTCGGCATACCGTCTTTCGCGGATCCCTGTTCTTTTATGGATCCATTCATCCGAGGTGTCCATCCACTGCTTCAGATCGTCGTTCTTGACCACCTCGGGCGGAACGTAGGATCCGGTTCCAATGATCTTGGCTCGAATCGGCATGCGTTACACCCTCCGTTCCATGTAGAAAAAAAGGATACATGACAGATCCTCAGGCTTCAAGCAGGCGTCATCAAGAGCGATGTCGGAAGCCTTCAGAGCCAGGCCCCAGGATAGGGGACTGACTTCGGCATCGTGCTGCCGCGCACGGAACCCTCTCCCGGGGAGGATCCATTCGTCCGGTGCGTCCATGTAAACGTTCAGGTAAGGTGCGCCCTACAATGCCGTCCGCACTTCCGGCCTGTTTTGCTTCTTTTCCCTCATGTACTGAAGGGATTGAAACATGAAGGCCTCGGTGCGCGTGAGTGAGTTGGTCTTTTCCAGCCCCTCGCAGGACATGGTCATAAAGGGAAAGGTTCCCATCTTCTTGAGCACGCCCTTGGCCAGCGCATCCGCGAGCGTCGTGGGCATACAGGCAAAGGGCCCCACGTTTACGATCCCGTGAACAAGGTTGTGCTCGATCAGTTCCACCATCCTTCCGATGTTGGGAACGGTCTCGCCCCACATCCCCTTGTAGACGAAGGGGGATGCCATGTCCTGGGTCTCTTTCGCATTGACCGAATCAAAGGGATTCTTCATCGTGCCCTTGAAGTGTCTTTCGTAGCGATGCAGGAAGAACTTCATCCCCAGGTCTGTGATGGTCCAGGAGGCGGCATCCAGGGGCTTCAGATTCATCAGGCTGTAGTCCACGAACCACTTGTTCCGGAAGAACATCAGCTCGCTCAACGGAACCACCCAGGCCTCCCCTCCGAGTCTTTCGATCTCGTCTTCCAGGTTTCCGTTGGCAAAGGGGGTCATGCGCACGTAGATCTCTCCCACAAGAGCGATGACCGGCTTGGTTCCCATCCCTTCGGTCTTGATCGCGGCAAACTGCTTGCTGGCTTTTTTCAGCAGGGAACCATAGCCTTTCTTTTTTGATGTTCTCTCGAGAAGCTCCTTGAACAGCGCCTCGTAAACGGCGTCGGTCTCTCCCTTGTCGAGTTCGTAAGGCCGGACCTCCCTGACCCTTTTCAAAAGCAGCTCGTTCGCCGTGTTCGCCTGGTAGGCGAGTGCTTCCACCTGCATGTAGCTCTTTCCGCCGATGAGAGAACTCCCCTCCTTCCAGCGAGTGGTGGGGTTGATCATGGGAACGTGCTCATACCCCAGGCGGTCCAGCACGGACCGGAATCCCTTGGGGTATCCCAGGAGCCTGCAGGCACCGGGTGTGACGGGCGTCATGAAGGCCAGCTTGTTCTTGTCCACGCTGTCGTCGTTCAGGACCTTCACAAGGTCGCCCAGCACCAGCTGGTAGGGATAACACTCCTTGGCGGTGGAAAACTGGCGGCTGTACTCCAGCGTCTCGTGGTCGGATTTCGGGCTGAGCTTGATGTCCAGCCCAAAGGCCTTGAAGGTGGCCTGAAAGATCGAGGGGAGCGAGTTGAGGCAGTCGGGCTGGGGCATGTAGATGGTCATGTCTTCCGTATAGGGCCGATAATTCGGTTCAGCCACCTCCACCTCGATCTTCTTGTTCCTGCGGTTGTTCAGGCTGTCCAGGTAAGCCTCGCATCGCGTGATGGCCCCGGTGTCGGAGCTGTGCTCGTCCACCTCCAGCTCGAAGCAGGGCGTGCCCTTCAGGTTGTCCGTGATGTAGTAACGGATGAAGGCATCCGGGCCGCAGTTGAAGTTGGTGATGTACATGGCGTAGAGCCTGGGGTCGTCCGCCACGAAGCGTGCCGCCTTGACGAAGCGCTGCCCGTTCTTCCAGTTGATCCGCTCGTCCTCTGCCCTGAGCTCCGTCTCTTCCAGGGGAAGGAAATCCATGGGGATCGGGAGCACACCCATCTGGCGAAGCTTCTTGGGGATGTTCAGATTGAGCCTCTGGTCACATCCGTTGTAGGAGCGGCTGAGGATGACAATGGCCATTTCGTCGTCACCAAGGTTTCTCAGGGCTTCTTTGCCCCTGCTCACGCAGAGTTCGTGGAACTTCTCCTGGTGGGCCTTTGCCACGTAATAGGCCCGGAGCGATTCCATCCAGCTCCTTCCCACCTCCTTGCCGATCTCACCGAATTTCTTCATCACCAGGGGCTCCGGCGCGGAGAACCAGATGTCCGGGTGCAGGACCTTGACCCCTTGCTTGGTCAAGTCCATGGCGGAGAGAATGGTGTAGGGGATGCACTGGTTCCAGGGGCAGACCCAGGCATGTTCCTGGGTCTTGTCGGTCTTTTTCATCTCCTGGATGGCGGGCAGGAAGATGTAGTCCACGCCCTTTTCCACCAGGTTCTGTACGTGGCCGTGGGCGATCTTCACCGGGAAGCAGAACTCCCCTGAGACCACCTCGGTGCTCTTCTTTGCGATGGTCTCGTTGGTCTTGTCCGAAAGGACGATCCGGAAGCCGAGCTCGGAGAAGAAGGCCTTGAACAGCGGAAAGAGCTCCCACATCATCAGGGACCTGGGGATCCCCACCGCAGGGGCCGCCGGGTCGGTTGGCTCCCGTGTGGGGTAGATGTTGAGCATCCACTGCTCCCTTTCCTCGAACAGGTCCGGCAGCCCGAGATCATCGTTCTTCTTCTTGTCCACGTCGAACTTCCCGCACCGGGCTCCGTAAAAGAGGGGCTTGCTCCCCTCGATGGTGATCTTGTTGATCTCACAGACATTGGGGCATTCTTGGCACTGGAACGATTTGAACGAGTACTTCTTCTCGCTCAGGTCGAACCCCTTGAAGCTGCTCTTTCCCCCGTTGGCCGCTTCCCGGGCGAGGAGGGCCACACCGATGGCCCCGGTCACTTCGTGGTGAGGCGGCACGATGATCTGCTTTCCGGTGACCTTCTCAAAGGCGGACACCACCGCCTTGTTGAAGGCCGTGCCTCCCTGGAAGAAGATCCTGTTGCCGATGGCACCGGTCTTGACCACCTTGTTGATGTAGTTCTGCACGATGGAGTAGCTCAGGCCGGCCATCAGGTCTTCCTTGACCGAGCCCTTCTGCTGGTAGTGAACCAGGTCCGACTCCATGAAGACCGTGCACTTCTCCGCCAGCGGGACAGGGTTCTTGCTGGTGAAGGCCAGGTTGGCGTACTCCTTCTTGATGTCCACGCCGAGCTGCTCGGCCTGCTCCTCGAGGAAGGAGCCCGTGCCGGCGGCGCAGGCGTGGTTCATGTTGAAGTCCACCACGACGCTGTGGTCCACGCTGATGTACTTGGAGTCCTGGCCGCCGATCTCAAAGATGGTGTCCACTTCCGGGTCGATGTCGATGGAGGCCGCAGCCTGGGCGCTGATCTCGTTGCGGATCACGTCCGCACCCACAAAATCCCCTGTGAGGTAACGTCCCGAGCCCGTTGTCCCCACACCCGCGACTTCCACCTTGTCCCCCACCTCCCCGGCGATTTCCCTGAGGCCCTGCTGAACCACCTGCAGCGGCTTGCTCTGCGTCCGGAGATATCGCTTGGAGATGACCTTCTTGTCCTCGTCAAGGAGCACCAGGTTCGTGCTCACGCTTCCCACGTCAATGCCCAGGTAAGCCTTGACCTTCTTTCCGTCCGGTGAACTCAAATCGGTCCGCATGTCCGCGGAGCGGATGTCCTTGGGGAGCTCCAGCGGCAACCGGTGAGAAACCTCCCCTTCCTGCACCAGACGCTGCACGTAGTTCTCCAGGGCTTCGATGCCTTTGTAGTTCTCCTTGGCCTTGCCGTCCTTCATGGTGTGAAGCACGGCGCCCAAAGCACCCATCGCCATGAAGCGCTTGGGGATGATGAGCTCTTTGTCCTTCAATTGGAGCAATTCTTTGAAGGCCCTGCGGATCCCTGCATTCGCGGCCACGCCCCCCTGGAACGCGATGGGGGGGTGGAGCGTTTTCCCCCCGCCGAGAACGCTGATGAAGTTTCTCGCCAGGGCATAGCAGAGACCGGCCACGATATCGTAGTGCGGGGTCCCCACCTGCTGGAGGTGGATCATGTCGCTCTTGGCGAACACGCTGCAGCGGCCTGCGATCCGGGGCGGGCTCTTGCTTTTCAGGGCCAGCTTGCCGAATTCCTCGATGTCGATCTGGAGGCGGAAGGCCTGCTGATCAAGAAAGGATCCGGTTCCGGCCGAGCAGACCGAATTCATGGAGAAGTCCTCGATCCTGTACTCTCCGGGGCCGTCTGGGTCGGGCTCCATCAGGATCAGCTTGGCATCCTCTCCGCCGATCTCGATGATGGTTCTCACCTCGGGGTATTTGTTCGCCGTGGCGGCCGACTGGGCAATGACCTCATTGATGAAGGTGCCGCCCAGAAGATCTGCCACGAGCTTGCCGCCGGAGCCTGTTACGGCCACGGGACCGATGAGCTTTCTTTTGTGTTTCTCCAGAACGATCTTCAGAAGTTCCAGAACGATCTGAAGCGGCTCGCCCAGGAGTCTCTTGTTCTGCTCCTCAACGACCTTCCCTTTCTCGTCTACGAGAACCACGTTGACACTGACCGAACCGATATCGATGCCTAGATGATATGTTTTGCGGCCTTTACTCATGATTGACGTCCTCATTGTTTATGCATGCTTGGCCAAACGGCGGCCCAGGGGTGGAACTTGTGAGAGAAGAGTCTTGACCCGCTCACAGGAACGGACAAGTGCAATCGCGCTCTCACTCCTTTGCCGAATCTCAGATGTTTACGGACTCGTCTCTCCCTAAAGGAAAGTGCTGTCTGAAAAAATTGTGAACCTCCAGGGTAACTTTTATTCAGACCTATCTCAACCCTTGTCCTTTTGGAAGTGGCGAATAAAAAAGCGGATTCTACCGACCCTGACGGATCAAACAAGTTTATGAATTCTCCAGGAGAATGGCTCGGGCGTCCACCCATGATCCAGGGGTCAAACGGTTACGCCGGAGTCGCCCTTGGAGAAAGCGGATAACATCTTAGATTTTTCTTTTGACAAAAAGGATTCCGAGGCGGGGCTCGTTCTGGTGATTTTTTTTCACAAGGATTCCAGGGCCGAGAGGCTGTTGATGTTCTTTCTTTCGGTCTCCTTGCTGGTCTGGGAAACAAGACCGGTCAGCACGTTCCCGGGCCCGACCTCTGTAAATGCTGTGTAGCCATCCGCGATCATGCAACGCACGAGGCGTTCCCACAGCACCGGAGAACGCAGCTGTTCCTTCAAGAGTTCTCGAAGAGCGTCCGGATCGGTTTCTCTGGCCCCTGTGACGTTGACGTAGAGATCGCAGGCCGGTTCCTTGAACGGAATCGCATCGAGTACGGCACCGAATCGATCGGCTGCCTCCTGAAGCAATGCGGAGTGAAAGGCTCCGCCAACCTTCAGCCGGATGGCTCTCCTGGCCCCCTCCTTCTTGGCCAGCTCGCATGCCTTTTCCACCGCCGGTATTTCCCCGGAAATCACGAGCTGCCCGGGGCAGTTGTAGTTGGCGATCTCCACCAGCCCTTCTTCGGACGCCTCCCGACAGACGGCCTCGAGCTTTTCCTCCTCCAGCCTCAGGATTGCGGCCATGGTCCCCCTGGTTTTGGCCCCGACCTCTTCCATGAGCCTGCCTCGCTCCTTGACGGCCGTGAGCGCATCTTCAAAGGTGAGCGAACCGGCCGCGATCAGTGCGTTGTATTCCCCGAGGCTGTGCCCGGCGGCACCTTGAAACGAGAACGTTCTCTCCTGGGTGAGCCTGAAAAAGGCGAAATTCGCCGTGAGAATGGCCGGCTGAGCGTTTGCCGTTCGGGTCAATTCATCCTCAGGCCCTTCAAACATGAGCGAGCGGAGGTCCAGGCCCATCAGCTGATTC
>CAZSUQ010000029.1:0-17299 GCA_964609935.1 uncultured Thermodesulfobacteriota bacterium
CAAAACCTTTGAGTTCCGTCAACGTATTCCATCCCTCGGGTACCTTGTGGACGTGGGACTCCAGAGGAACCTTACGGAACGTTTCTCCGTGGAACTCTTCTGGCTGATGGCCAGTGGAGAAGGGCATCCAAAGGAGGCGTTGAAGCAGGGCGAACTGTTCACCTCTTACCTGTCGATCATACCGTACGTTACGCGCACGAATATCTTTTTTTACGGGGGAATCAACGAGAGCCTTTCCCACCGGGATTTCAGTTTTTCCGGGCAGGCCGCAGGAGGGTTCTGTGTGCCTGGCGTTTCCCTCGTCTATTTTTTCACAGACGATGTGTGGGCCGAAGCAAAAGCTGCCTACCTTTTTACCGTTGTTTCCACACCCGCTCCTTTCGGGGGCAACGTATACGGATGGGAGACGGATCTCATGGGGTACTGGCAGATCGGGGAACACGTCCAGGTTTCCTTTGAGGCGGACCTGTTCATGCCGGGCAGTTTCTTTGAAAGGCCGTCCGTACCTGACCCGGATCCGGCATACCGGATCATGGGCGGTTTGGACATTCTTTTCTGAAGCTCTCAGAGGGGACATAAAGCGTACCATGTTTCGATAAATAGCTTTAACAATTGACCATAACATACTGATAAATAAAATATATTAAAGATTGATCCAGAAAAAGCTTGAAGGGTGATCCAAAAGCCCCTCAAAAAAGAGAGGCAGCAGGAAACCTGTGACCGTAACAAAATCTCCATAAGCGGGTTATATCCAACATGGGAAGGCAGGAAGATGACATCCGGGACATGCTGGCCTTCCAGGCTGGTGATGAGCAGGCGTTCCACAGGATATTCGAGCATTACCGGCGACCCATATTGAACTATTTGTACCGTTTTTTCTGGAATCGTGCCATTGCAGAGGAACTGACCCAGGAGGTTTTCTTGAGGATCTGCAGGGCAGCTAAAACCTACGAGCCAAGAACAGCCTTCAGAAACTGGCTGTACCAGATCGCTACCAACGTGGCCAGGAACGAAGCAAGAAAGCATGAGTACTCGATAAGGAAAGAGCCGTTGGCCGGACCCTCCCCGTTGGGGGAGAACGGGTGGAGGGAAGGGCTCCATGCTGACCACCGGGCCGACACGCCTGAAAGGGAGGCTCTTGCAAGACAGCTGGAGGAAAAGATTCAAGGAGTTCTTCTCCGGCTGCCGGAGAAACAGCGGACCGCCATGCTTCTCTGCCGTCACCATGGGTTTGCCTACAAAGAGATTGCGCAGGTCATGCAGCTTCGTCCGGGCGCGGTCAAGAGCCTGATTCACCGTGCGACAGAGACGATGAGGAAGCACCTGGGGCGATCACTTGGCACAGAGAACGTGTAGTTGCCCGACGGCATAACAGGGAACCGCCATGCGATGCAAGATCGTTCAAAGGAATCTGACCGCCTATCTCGACGGGGAACTCGATCCAGGGTTTCGTGAAAGGCTTGAAGGGCACCTGGACGCCTGTTCTTCCTGTCGTGAAGAGAAGGCCAAGCTTGAGGTCCTTCGGTCCGTTATCATGAACATGGAAATCCCTTCCGTGCCGGATGAACTCTCGGCGCAAAGGATCCTGGAGAAGGCACGGGCCGAGAGACCCCGGGCAACCGAGCGGTGGGGATGGAAGTCGGTTTTCGCACACCTCGGGACTGAAAGAAGATGGCTTCGGCCGGCATTCGGGGCTGGAGTGCTGTCCGTACTTTGTGCCCTCCTCCTCTGGCAGGCTTCTCCTTTGATACGCTCTCTTCCCGTTCCTTCACAGCAGGAGATCCTTGTTGTGGAGAAGATGGAGTTGTTCGAACACCTCGAACTCCTTGAGGATCTTACCCTTTTGGAGTGGATTGAAAGTGGGGAGTATCGGGATGGGGAAACCGGGTGAGGCCGCCTCCAGGGGCGGAAGCCGTTTCCGACCCTTTACACAGGGTCATTGGATGGGCCTTCTGGCGGCGATGCTGATTTTACATGCTTATGCACCCCTTGCGAGCGCTGATGACGGGATTCATCAGGGGGTGGAAAGAGGAGGCCGCCTCGCTGAAATGCATGAGATCCAGGACCCCGAGGGGATTCCACAGGAATGGATCCAGGAGATCCTGGAGAACCAGGAGCTTCTGGAAGGGATGGAGATGCTGGAGATGATCGAACTTTTCCACGAACCCGACTTCGTTTCTGCACATGATTTTTAGGTGAGGCCGTTCCTGCAGGCCGGAAACGTCTGCAGGGGACGCAGGAGAGTGTCATGCAAAGAGCAAAGAAGATGTTGCCGACCGTTCTTCTCCTTTCCGCTTTTTTCTGGATCCTTGGAGGAGCCCCGGCCTTTTGTGATGAAGGTGCAGGGATCGGTCCGGTTTCCGGGGAGCCGGGACCCCCACCGGTTTCGACTTCGGACGAACAGATCTTGAAGCGGCAATGGGAGCAGATGGATCCGGAAAAAAGGGAAACACTGCTTCGCCGATTCCGAAGGTGGAATGAACTGCCTTCAGTGACCAAAGACCGGGTCAGAAAGAACCTGAAAGTATTTCGGTCCCTCCCCCCAAAAGCTCGGAAGCGGATCGTCAGGAACTACGAAGCGTTTCAACAGCTTCCAAACGAGCGAAAGCGGATCATCCTGAAGAGCTATGCCCGGTGGCAGCACATGAGTCCGGAGAAAAAAAAACAACTGCTGGATCAATACAGGGAGTTTCAAAAGAAGTTCACTCCGGAAGAGAAAAAGAAGCTCAAAGCCATTCGGAAAAATTGGAAAAAGCTGCCCCCTCACGTTAAAAAGAAGATATTGAAAAAAACCAGAGAAAGGATCAAGCAGGAAAGCAAGTAATTCCCCTGCGCGGTTCCTTCCGCTCTTCTTTCCGCTCGGCGCATCCCTTTCCCCCCTGTCGTCGATGCGAACGGTCCCGTGCGAAGTTTTCATGAGGGGACTCCCCTGTCCCGAGCACCCCCTGCCGTCATCCCATGAACCCTTGAGCGAAACTTTTTTCAAGCAACCGTGTTTAAGAAATGCAGGGAGCGCAAGTACGGAAGTGGAAGGAAAGGGATGATCAACCAAGAAAGAAGAGGAGGCTCCGACCATGAAGAGAAAAAACATCTGTTTGGCGCTGGTCTGCATGCTGGCCTTGTTTGCCCTCTCGGATGCGGACATGGCAGACGGGGGTGAGGGATTCAAGATCGTGAAAGGAGAAGGCACCATCTGTGCAGCCGGAAACGGTGCCATCCAGTTCCACGGAAGTGGAAACCTGGCTGTCAAAGGCAGAGGCGGTCAGTTGATCATCAGCGACGAATCCGCCGTCGTCATGATCAGTGGAAAGGGGAGGAAGCATGTCTTTCCCAACGGATGGGTCATGTATGTCGGATTCAACGGAAAGGCCCAACTCGAGGGAGAAGACATGTTCGGGCAGATCATCGGGAAAGGTGTCCGTATGAAGGCGGATGGAGAAGGGGTCATGCTCCTGATGGGGAAGGGCGTGTACAGGGTTCCCTGCGATGCGCCGGAATCCTCCTGGAAGCTCACCCTTGACGGCGTGGGCATCGAACTGAACGACTATACGGAATACGAGGGCGACCTGGAGGAGATGGACTAGAGGACTGGCAGGAACAAAAAGAACAAGGCCCTGGGAAAACAGGATTTTTCCCAGGGCCTTTGTCGGTTGCGTTTATGACGGAGGTGGCTACTTCCATTCCCGGTAAAGATCCATCCTGTCCCTCACCTTTTTCAAGTATTTCCGTGTCTCGGTGTAGGGGAGATGGTTTCTCAGATGCGTATAGAGTGAATCCGGGTCCATCTTGTTGATGCGTTCCACGGCCCTGCTGAGCCGTGTGCTTCCCGTCAGGGCCCGGCTCAGGTTTCCTGCGCCGGTGTTGTAGGAGGCAATGGCGCAATAGAGGTTGTTCTTGGGGTCCTTCACCCTCCTGAAATAGCGCTTCTGAAGCAGGTGCAGGTACGCCACCCCCAGTTCCACGTTCTTGTCCGGATCGAACAGATAATCCCCGGGGAGGATCTTGTCTTTTCCGTACACAAAGTTGTAGGCATCCCGTGCTCCGGACCGGGGAACGAGCTGCATCAACCCAAAAGCGGGCACGTGGCTCTTGGCCTTTGGATTGAAATAGGATTCCGTGTGGATCACGGCAAAGGCCAGGGGAACGTCGATGTCGAACCGCTTGGCGTTCCTCCGAACCCGATCCAGGTGTTTTTCCGCCCGAACGCGGAGGTGATCCGGTACGAGCGGGAACGTGACCGTTGCCTTGACCACCTCTCCTTTCTTGGTGGAAAGAACGGTCTTCTCCACAGGCTTTGTCTTTACGATTTCCTCGGCGAATTCCTTCTTGTTTTCCTGGGTAACCGGCTTGTTGTCCCGGGTCTTCACCTGCCCCTCGAGGACAGGCGTGGTGGAGAGCGGTTTGGGGGGGATCACCTTCACGGTTGTCTGGGAAACAGGCTTGTCCTTGTCGGGAAAGGTCACATCGTCGAGGCTGTCCGGGATGCCGAGGTCCTCCGGAGGTTCCGCAGAGGGCTGTTCATCCGGGGGTGCTTTGATGGGGATGTCGTAATCGCGATTCTTTCCTTTGTCCACCACAAGCCGTTCCAGTTCCTGCTCCAGGCGCTCCTGGACCACTTCCGGGTTCCGTTGTGCCTCTTCCTTGGGCACCAGAACCTCCACCACCACGTCCCCGGTCTCGAAATTCACGATGCTCCGGCCCGTTTTGTCACCGGAGTATTCCACCCAATCCTCCTTCGTGGACCCCACGAAGTCGTTCCACATGGCCTGCACGTCTCGACGGAATTCCTCAAAAGCGGCTTTTTCGAAGGCCTTGTAATCCTGTTCCATCCGCCTCTGGCTTTCGAAGAACTCCTTCTCCATGTCTTCGAACTGGGAGAGGACAGGCCCAGGGGCCGTCAAGAGCAACAGGAAGGAGAGAAAAAGGACGGTGAGAACCGTGCACGTCTTTGTTTTCGTTCGCATGGCGCACCTTTTGTCCTTGTTAGGGCTTCGGCATGACCGAAGAAACGGATCCTGCATCGATGCAGCCGAGCGCATAGGTGTAGTCGGGCTTTTGTGCAAATCCCCGACCCTGCTCATCGTACCAGACCTCAATGATCTTGGACCCCTCCAGCACGACTTCGTTCACGTAGGAGGAAACCTCCACAACCGATTGGGTCTCTCTTCTTCCTCCTCCGCCGGTCTGAATGTCCAGCATGGCGGTCTGGACCCTCACCGAGAGCGTACGGGCCAGTGCGCTCCGGGCAGATTCACAGGCCGAGTCCACGGCATCGGTCCGGAAATAGGTGGGGCCTGCAACCCCGATGGCACAGACGGCACCGGTTATTTCCGGAGGGCTTCCGGTGAGCACCCAGGTGGGAGGGGAGATCTCTTCAAGGTCCGGGTCCCCTGGTTTCGATCCCTTTCCTGCACAGCCCGTCAAGGCAATGATGACCGCAAGGGCAAGGGCCCCGATCGGTGCAACACGAATCACAGGGAAGCGGGATCTTCTCATTGTGTTGTCGAAGATTGAAGAGCATACATTCATAGGTAGGTCCCAGCATTCAAGGGAAACGAAAAGGGATTCCTCCCCATCCGGTGAAGGGACTCCGAGGGCTTCGCCGACAGAGGGAAATGTCCGAGGCTGCGAATCAGACCAAGAAAGGGAGGAAAGGGCCCCAACGGGTTGAGTCCCGTTGGGGCCCGGTTAACCGCTATTCTCTTTAGTGCTTGGCTTCTTCTGCGGCCAGATCCTCGAAGGCCTTTTGCGCATTCTGCACGACGCGCTCACGGACCTTTTCGCTCAGGTCCTGTGCCTTGTCCAGGTACTCCTCAAAGGTGCTGAGGTCCATCCTGGCCAGTGCGAAGAGTTCCCCGGTTTCGGAGTCTTTGTGATGATCGACGATCTGTACGCCGCTCAACTCCGCCTTTGTGAAGGTTTTGATGGTCTGCTCCACGTGCTGCTCTTCACTGGTTACATTCGGGTCTCCGGCCATGGTGGATGCCGCGTAGTCCTTCATCAATGCGGCCGTGTAGGTTTTGAAAACGCGAGCCAGTTCTGCCCGTGCCCGGTTGTCAGACGTGCTTCGAAGCAGGGAAGGATTCTTGATTCCCCATGCAGAACCCACACCATAGAAGACCGCTCCCATTTCTCCCTCAAAGGCGCCGCTTCCCTTGTCGACCCATGCAGGCCTTGCAGGTTGATCAGGAACGATTTGCTCCTGCTCCGCTGCACACCCTGCCAGGAAGGCAACCACCAGAAGGGGAAGTAGGGCAACCATGATCTTTCCATTCCGCTTCATCGTTTCTCTCCTTTTTCTTGACCGGTTGATGGAAGGGGCCTTCCCTTCCTGGTTCCCAGCGTATCATATATACCGCTATACCCCTTTTGATGCAAGAAAGTAAATTGAAAATTCAAAATTTGAGATTCTTTCCAATCGGAAAAAGTTCACTGTTTTCGTCTCCTATTATCTTGTGTTATACCATGAGCATAATTGTTCGACTCTTGAGAGAACATGTATGGGGAAAGCTGTCTTTTTCACTTTTAGATTTCCCTGCGTCCAGAAGATCAAATTGCTTGACAGTTATTTTCCAGAATGCCAGGATTGGGCCCGAAACGACTCCGCACTTACTCTCCGCTGAGTCGAGTCGAAAACAGGGTGTATCTATTTTGAGTTCTTGGACTCAATTCTTACCATTGAAGATTCCGAAGCCTCCTGCAATTTGAATCTCGAACAAAAGGCTCTGACAAAGGAGTTGCGCTATGAGAAGGACCTGCCCATTCATTCTGGCAATCCTGATAGCCTTTCTTTGTCCGGCATGTGCGCATTACTCGCAAAAGATTGAGCAGAGTATTCTCTCTTACGAGTCGGGGCAGATGGAAAAGGCGCGGGATACGTTCCAATCTACAATGAAAGGAAGCCGTGATGCGCATCTTCTGCAACTAGAGAAAGGCATGTGCGACCTCTCACTCGGCCACACAAAAGTTGCGGTGTCAGACTTCACCGTCTCGATCAATAGCTTTGATCGGCTGATGAAAGGCAGCAGGATCCGTCAGGGAGCCAGTTTTATCCTCGATGACGCGGTGCGAGACTACGTAGGAGCTCCCTATGAGGTGATCTCTGCCCGGATCTTCCTTGGCCTTGCCTACCTTTTGATGTCGGACCACTTTGAGGACGTTTCAGCTGCGTGCTACAACCTGGACGACAAGATGGAGCAGATCGAATTCTATTATGAAAGATCTTATCCTTTTGACGGTCGTGGCCATGCTTCAAATTTTTCATTTCAGATTCCGCCTCTCGGCAAGTATTTTGCCGCCCTGGCAGCCGAGCGTCGCGGGGAACTGGACAACGCCGGGATCTATATGCGCCAGGCGGTGAGTGGCATGCCAAGCTGCGGCTACTTCAGGGAAGAAGCTTCAAGGATGAAGCGGTCCAGGAAGGACAACTTGGTCTTTGTCTTTGCACTCGTTGGGATGGCACCGAGGAAACAGGTGTCTGTGAGCAGAGAACTCACGGCTCTCACGGCGGGTATCAGGACTCTTTATGCGGCCACAGATCCTAAACACCGCCTGAATGACGTCGCCCTTCAAACCGTTCTGACCTCGCCCGTCAAGATTCCGGGCTATCCTAAACGGGTCCCCTTCTGGCATCGTGGATTCAGCGTCAAGCCGTCAGAGGACAACCGGGGGGTCAGAACGCAGGTTGTAGCGGATTTTGACCAGTATGCCCGGGAGGAGCATAAGACTCTCCTGCCGGGCATCTTGATGCGGGCGGCCGTCCGACGGCTTATCAAGGAGGTCGCGGTACACGCTGCAGCCGAACAGGTGAAGGATCAAGACCTCAAGTTGCTGACGAGAACGTTCACTGGCTTAGCGCTCACTCAGACCGAAAGGGTTGATACCCGCTCCTGGACGACACTCCCGCGAGAGGTTCACGCCGCAAGCCTCTCCGTATCCTCGGGGTGCCGATCGCTTGTCGTCACCGCAGAAACCTTGGGAGGCGGTCGTCTTTATCCGGACATCACGGTCCCGATCGATGTCTCTCAGCCCGGCCCCACGTTTATTGTGATTATCCATCCCAGTAAACGGGCACGCCCAATCGTGTTTGTAGACGAGAGCCATCGGCCCAAACCAGCAGGTGATAAGAACGTTGCTCGATGAATAACGGAAGAAGCGTAAAGTGATTGTTGTAAAGGCTTCAAACCCGTAAGGCAAACGGACCTGTTTGCCCGAACAAGAGGGGGAACGTACATGAATAAGAGATTCTTCACCATTCTTTTTCTCGTCATAGCCATTGCGGCATGCTCACCAAGAATACAAAAGATCGATGGGGAGGTTTTGACAGCCAAATTCGGTCCCCAGGATCTGGCGAATCTGGGTGGCAAGCTGATGGAAAGACTGCAGAGTTCTGATCGAGACTGGATGAAGGGTAAGCCAAGGGTTGCGATCTCCGATTTTAGAAACAAGACGGACAAGCCCGGGCTGAACAAGCAGCCTTTTTTCGACGTGATCGAGACGGCCATGTGGCGGATGGACAAATTCGACCTGATTGACCATCAGGAGACCAAGGAACTGATTCGAGAAGCAGGCTTCCAGCAGTCCGACATGTTCGATAACAACATGGCGGTACAGCTTGGCAAAGCGATCCGAGCACGGTACATCATGTGGGGGGACATCTCCTATGGCTCTGATGTTGATGCCGGTGGGCGTCTGATCAAACAGTACAGGCTTTCCTTTAAGGTTACCGACGTGGAAACCCACCGTATTGTCTACCGCGACACGGAGGCGGCGAGTATGAAAGCCGTCAGGTAAGCTGCCCAATTCACCCTAGACGCCAAAAATGAACCTTGCGCCGAGAGGTGGTCTTCCGGCAAACCCTCCGTAAGGGGATTCCGCTACCGCCATTTCTTCCCATTCCTCATCGAATACATACCGATGGTGGAACCTCAGACCTTCGGTGAAGGTTTCCGACAGGGTCCGTTGATCGGAAGAAAATCGCTGTGTTATACTGAACTCTTTTCGGTGTACCAATGTCCCATTGTTAGGAGATCCGGTTGATATCCATTCTAGAACCTTGATTCGACTCCTCCCGCCCCGTCGATTCCGCGATGCAGATCTACAGGCAGAAACGCCGTAAAAGGAGCTGGCGGGATCGTTTTTCGGGTCGGGTCCGACCACGGAGGCAGCCTGCATGGAGAACATGTCCGTGTTTGCCGTATTCGCCGCAGGGGTTCTGTCCTTTCTCTCTCCCTGTGTTCTTCCTCTGATCCCCGCCTATGTCAGCTTTGTCTCCGGGGTGTCCCTCGCCGAGATGAGAAAGAAGGATGCGGGTACGGGCGTTTTGGGGCGTGTGTTTTTGAATTCTCTCCTTTTTGTTGGGGGATTTTCCTTTGTCTTCATCGCCCTGGGTGCATCCGCCACGTTTTTGGGTTCCTTCTTTCTTGCTTATCTGGGTGTGCTGAGAAAGGTTGCCGGCATCCTGGTGATCATGTTCGGCCTTCATACCCTGGGCGTTTTTCGGGTCCGGTTTCTGGACCGGGAAAAACGGTATCACCACCGCGAAAAGCCTCTCGGCCCTTTGGGCTCTTTCCTGGTGGGGATGGCGTTCGCCCTGGGCTGGACCCCCTGTATCGGGCCCATTCTGGCCACCATTCTTTTCTATGCGGGCACAAAGGAAACCGTTGCGCGTGGAACCTTCCTTCTGGCGGTCTATTCCGCAGGGCTGGGAATCCCTTTTCTCCTGGCGGCTCTCGGAACGGAACGTTTCCTGAGCGTTTCCAACCTGCTGAAGAAACACTTCCGGGCCATTGAGATCGTGAGCGGCCTGCTCCTCATCGGGGTGGGGTTCCTGATTCTCACAGACGAACTGACACGATTGGCCACGGGTTTCGTCAAGATTTTTGGCGGGATCGGAACGCCGCATCCGTAAAAGAAAACGGTATGCGAAGCGATTGACCCTGTATGCGAAAAACCGTTGCTTCTACCCTCATCCTCCTTGCCCTGGGGCTTGTCGTAATCGGCGGCCTGCTTCTCTTTCCTGTCCGTCATACCATCAATTCCTTGAAGGCAACCGTTGTTCAAGGCATTGAAGATGCCCTCCAGAAGAACGTGACGCTGGAGATCGAGAAGATCCGGATCAGTCTGCGCAGGGGACTCGGATTCCGTCTTTCGGGTATTTCCCTGAGGGAGTAGGGGCGAGGGGATCAGGAGATCCTTTCCGCGGAGTCCCTTTTCGTGGGGCTCGACATCGGATCCCTCCTGGGGGGAGAGGTCCGCATCGAAGCGCTCTACGGGGTCCGCCCAAGGATCTATTTCGTGCGCGATGTTTCCGGCCGCCTGAACGTGGAAGAACTCTTCTCTGCACGGTATGTACGGGAGAATTCACCCGAGGGCCTGGAGGAGGATTCCCTGGGGCAGACCTTCGGTCCCCTGCTCTGGCGGGACCGGGTCGACTTCGAGCAGGGGGAGATCTTCCTTCGGGATGAGTCCCTTGATGAATCCGAGGTCCTGTGGGTCCAGGATCTCGATCTGAGCGTTCGGAACCGGCTGGAGTCGGATACCCTTGCGGTAGGTTTGTCCGGGGACGTGAAGAGGCCGCTTACCTTTGGATCCTTCTCCCTGGAAGGAGAGGTGAAGGGATGGAAAGAAGCGCGCAGGGTCTCCGAACTCTCCGCTTCGGTGACGGTGCAGGTCCAGGATGTGGACCTGAGGGGGTTGCAGGACCCCCTGGCCGGCTTCATGCAGGGAAGCAGGATCAGGGGAAAGCTGAAGGGGACGCTATTCTATGAAGGATGTCTCTTGCTGCCCGGGCAGGGATGGATGGAACTGGACGTTCAGCGGCCGCTCTTCCAGTCCACGGATGTTCACCCGCGACCCTTTGAGCCCGAACACCTCTTTCTCAAGGCCGGCTTCGATGCGGACCGCGACCACATGGCTTTTACGGAGAGCATGCTCGATCTGGGCGGCCTGGAGATCGAGTGGGGAGGCAGGCTGGGGTTTGATCAGGGGAAGGTTTCCTTTCTGGACCTGTCTTTGGAGGGGAGGGGCCTGTCTCTGGCGGAGGCGGTGCAGTATATCCCTTTGGGCCTCCTGGATAGCGATGTTTGGCATTTCCTGGTGAACATGTCAAAGGGAGGCGAGATCGACGTCCGAACGCGACTCAAAGGAACGCCCGAGGATTTTTCCTTGATGGAAACGCCCCAGGGAGAGGATGCCTTGTACCTCTGGATCCGTTTCAAGGACACAAAGGTCCTCCTTCCTGTAGAGGAATCCTACCTGCCCTTCCATACGCTGAACGGTGTTCTGGAACTCACAAGCGGGACCCTGTATTTCCGTGATTTCAAAGGCTGGTACGGCAGATCACCCATGTCCGATATCCAGGGATCGATCCGGAACATTCACCATTCCTTCAGTTTTCTCCACGTGGGTGCACGGGCTGTTCTGGATGTTCCCGAAATATTCCGGGAGCTTGATCACGGAATATTTCCCGAGACCATTCGCCTGATCTCAAGAGGGATGAGCCACGTGTCAGGCGAAGGAAGCCTCGGCATTCGATTCGACTACGAGTTCGGGAGCGAGGCGGAAGAAATCCTCCGGATAACAGGGGATGTGGACCTGGCCGATGTCCAGGCGCGGTACGACGACCTGAACCTGAACCTGAGAGAGGCCGCGGGAAGGGTCTCGTTCACCGAATCTTCCGTGTCCGACATCCAGCTGAACATGATGGCAGGTGAATCACCGGTGCGCATCGAGGGGGGAGTGAGGTTTGCGAGCCAGGGGCAGGACACGGACGGGGAGATCCGCCTGCTCAGCGAGCCCTTTCTGGCCAAGGACCTTGTCACGATGCTGGGCGGCAAGGATGAGATATCCGGAGCCCTGTCGTGTCGCGCCAGGATCGGCTGGCGGGAAGGGAGCATGAACTGGCTCGCCACGTTACGGGGGGAGCGATTCCGTGTGAAGACAGACAGCCACCTGTTTTCAGGGGAGGATCTTCGGGCAAAGTGGTTGGGCGAGAACGGGTCGATCCGGCTCCAGGACCTGGCGTGCCGCCTGCAGGGAAACGCCCTTTTCGCCACCGGTGAATGGACGTCTTTTAACCCCCTGGTGGGAACCCTGGAGGTCCGCTCCCCAACGCTGAATCTTGCCCGGCTCTTCCAGCATAAGAGGGACCTTCCGACCTGGGAGAAGATCCTCAAGAGGGAGAAGGGTCGCTGGGTTTCACCTGAATGGACCCAAGGGTGCCGATTGAGGCTGAAGGTGGGTTGCGAGAAGCTGCTCCGTGAAACGGTCTCCCTGGAGGATGTCTACCTGGAGGGAAGCGTGGAGGAGGGCCAGGTCTTCGTAAAACATGCCCGTGCAAGGGCTGGGGGAGGTGGGATCACCTTGAAGGGACAGGGAGATCTCCGAGATGAACAGATCCCTTTCACGCTCCTCTACTCGTTGAGTCAAGTGCCGGCAGAGGACATCTTCCGATGGCTTTCCATGACACCGGGAGTCTTGAAAGGCCCTCTGTTTCTCGAGGGGAACCTGAAGGGCGCCTTGCGCCCCTCCGGGTCCTGGACGGAAAAACTGGACGGGCGTGCATCTCTCAACAGTGGGCCCTGTACGATCGCGCGCTACGACCTGCTGGGGAAGATCCTCACCATGGTCAACTTCACGCAGTGGGCCAAGGTTCGGCTCTCGGATTTGAACACGCGGGGGATTCCCTGCAGGCAGATCAAGGGGAGTTTTCAAATTCATGAAGACTCCATCAGCACGGAGGATCTGGTTGTCGACTCGAACATCGCACTTGCGGATCTCAAGGGAGAATACGACCTGGGCAAGGACCGGCTGGACGTGGATTTGTCCCTGAGGCCCATGGAACAGTTGGATCAAATGCTGGACAGGATTCCGGTGGTTGGTGAAGTGATCCACGGTCCGGACGGAACCGTTGTGGAATTCAACTACAAGATCGCCGGGCCTCTGGGAGATCCGGAGGTCAAACTGGTACCCATGAGGGGGCTGAACAACCGGATCAGCGACCCTCTCAAGAGGCTTAACGATATGCTGCAGTCCGTGGGGGAGCGACTGCGTCCACAGTGATTCTTCCCTGGCCCGAAGCGAACCCACAAAACGAATGCTCCCACCCTTTTGCCCTCGCCGTCTTTGCGAACCCCTCTGCTTGACCGTGCCGCATTTACTTGACAAAGAAAGGTTGGGCATCTATTCCTTGTTGGCAAGCCGGGAGAGGGCAAAGGGATGGAGGGAGAGGCGATCCCTGCAAAAGGAGGAGATGTCATGGGACTGGAAAACAAGTGTGTGATCACGGCTGCACTTGCCGGAGCCGGAACGTTCAAGAATCAGAACCCTGCCGTGCCCTATGGGATCGATGAGTGCATCGAAGAGGCGGTTCGGTCCTACGAAGCGGGCGCTGCCGTCGTGCACATCCACGCCCGTACCGAGGAGGGCATGCCCACCGAGGATCCCGAGATTCTCGGGCCGGTGGTGGAGGGGGTCCGAAGCCGTTGTCCGGTCCTCATCAACCTCAGCACGGCTGTCGGGGCCTTCAAGACCGCCGAGCAGCGGATCAGCGTGGTGCAGAACTTCAAGCCGGATCTAGCATCCTTTAACACGGGCACCATGAATTTTGCCGTCGCCAACCGGAACACCGGCGAGATATGGATGGAGATCACCTTTGAGAACACCTTTGAAATGATGATGATGTTCAACGAGGAGATGAAAAAGGCCGGTAGCAAGCCCGAGTTGGAAGTCTACTGCATGGGACACGTGGACAATGTGCTCCTGCTGCAAAAACAGGGCATCTTTGACGAGCCCCTGCACTTCCAGTTCGTCTTTGGCGTGGCCGGCGGTGTGCGGCTGTCGCCCCAGGCCTTTGCACACTTTCTCTCCCTCATCCCGGAAGGTTCCTCCTGGAGCGTCTGCGGCGTGGGGCTGGATAGCTTCCGAAGCAATTTTATGGCCGTGGTGAACGGGGGGCACATCCGGGTGGGCCTGGAGGACAATGTCTACCTCACGGGCAAGACACTCGCACAAGGGAACCATGAACTGGTTGAGAAGGCCGTGGAGATCGTGAAATTGGCGGATCGGGAGCCCGCCACGCCGGATGAGGCACGGGTTCTCTTTCACCTGCCGAAAGCGTAGCGCCGATACGAAAACAGAAATCCGATCCATCCCGGGAAAGGACCGGAGACTCCGTGAACAGCAAACGGGTTGTGGTGACGGGTATGGGCCTGGTCACCCCCCTCGGCACAGGGGTAGAGAAGAACTGGGAGGGCGTCTGCCAGGGCCGCTCCGGCATCCGGAGGATCCGTCACTTCGAGGTCTCGGATATCGCCTCCCAGATTGCAGGACTGGTGCCTGATTTCGACCCGGGGGCGTTCATGGAAAAGAAGGAGATCCGGAGAACCGATCCCTTCATCCGGTTTGCCATGGTGTGCAGTTCCACGGCGCTTCGCGATTCAGGGTTGGAGATCAACAGCAGCAATGCCGGCCGAATCGGGGTGGTGATCGGGTCCGGGATGGGGGGACTGCAGTCCATTGAAAACGGAATGGATGTGTTGCGTGAGAAGGGGCCGGATCGAATCTCCCCCTTTCTTGTTCCCATGGTGATCGCCAACCTGGCTGCGGGCAGGGTGGCCATCGACCTGGGCGCGAAAGGGCCGAATCTCTGTTTCACCACGGCATGCACGGCTGGAACGCACAGCCTGGGGCATGCCTATCGATTGATCCGTCATGGCCATGCGGACGCCGTGATTGCAGGAGGAAGCGAAGCGTGCGTTTCCAGGTTCGGGATGGTGGCATTCTGTGCCATGCGTGCACTGTCCAAGCGAAACGACGAGCCTGAAAAGGCAAGCCGGCCTTTTGACAAGGACCGGGATGGTTTCGTTATCGGGGAAGGCGCCGGCATCCTGATTCTGGAGGAACGGGAACACGCCCTTCAAAGAGGGGCAAAGATTTGTGGGGAGATCATCGGATACGGTGAAAACGGCGATGCTCATCATATTGCCGCACCGGAACCCGAGGGGGAGGGCGCTGCAAACTGCATGCTTGCAGCCATTGAGGATGCCGGAATCGAACCCTCCCGTGTTGATTACATCAATGCGCACGGAACCAGCACGCCCTTCAATGATCTCGTGGAAACAAGGGCGATCAAGCGGATCTTCGGAGACCATGCCTACCGGATGGCCGTCAGTTCCACCAAGTCCATGACCGGCCATCTCCTGGGCGCCGCCGGCGCCGTAGAGGCGATCTATACGCTGCTTGCCCTCCATTCGGGGATCCTGCCTCCCACCATCAACTACCAAACCCCGGACCCTGAGTGTGACCTGGATTACGTCCCCAATCAGAAACGAGAACAACCGATTCGCTTTGCCATGTCCAACTCCTTTGCGTTCGGAGGAACCAACGGATCCATCCTGTTCAAGAGATACGACGGTGAAGAATCTTCATCTTGACCCAGGCGAAACAGCCTGAAATCCCCTTCAGGAAGAAGGATGGCGAACCCCGGCTTCATACAAGGGCAGGAAAAATTCAAGGAGCAGGAACAGGTGAAGACCATCATTGCCGTGGGTGACGGGATGGCGGACGAACCCCTGGAAGAGCTGGGCGCAAAAACCCCCCTGGAGGTTGCCCACACCCCCAACATGGATTTCTTCGCAAGCCATGGAACCGTGGGGCTGTTGCGAACCGTTCCGAAGAACATGGACCCGGGAAGTGATGTGGCCAACATGTCCCTGATGGGATACTCGCCGCATCAATACTATACCGGCAGGGCTCCTCTGGAAGCGGCAAGCATGGGGATCTCCATGAGCGCGGACGATATGGCCTTTCGCTGCAATTTTGTGACACTGGAGAAGAAAGGCGACGGGTTGCTCATGAACGATTACAGTGGGGGCGGGATCACCACGGACGTGGCCCGGGTGTGGATCAAGGAGCTCAACGGAAAACTCACCCGGTCGGGGCTCTCTTTCCATGCCGGCATCGCTTACAGGCACATCCTCCTTTTCAGGAACGCAGGATCCCGGTTCAAGCACCTGGAGACGACCCCGCCCCACGATATCCTCGGGCAGGAGGTCGGCCCTCATCTTCCCAGAGGAACGGGAGGAGAGATCCTTGTGAACCTGTTCGAGGAAGCCTGCGAGGTCCTTACCTCGCTCCCCGGACAATCGTCCGGCACGCCCGGGACCTGCACCGCCAATGCCATCTGGTTGTGGGGGCAAGGGCATCAGCCTCATATGCCCACCCTGAACGAACGCTTCGGCATCAAGGGGGCCACCATCTGTGCTGTGGACCTGGTCAAGGGGCTGGGAAGGTGCGCCGGGCTGGATCCGCTCGAGGTGCCTGGGGCCACCGGGGATCTGGACACCAACTACCAGGGAAAGGCCGTAAAGGTTCTGAAGGCTCTTGACGCGTACGATCTTATCTTCCTGCACGTGGAAGCGCCGGACGAAGCAGGGCACCAGGGAAACCTGAAGGAAAAGATCCGTGCCATCGAGAGGTTTGACCAGGAGGTCCTTGGGATCCTGAGGAAAGGGCTGGCACAAAGAGGAGGGGGATACAGGCTCCTTGTCCTGCCCGATCATCCCACACCCATTCGCACGCGTACGCACAGCAAAGCCCCGGTTCCTTTTCTCCTCTATGCATCCCCCTCGTCGCTCTCCCTTGCGCATTGCTTCGAGCCCTCAGCCCCTCCGGTCAACGCCTACCATGAAAAAGAGGCCGCCGGGACAGGAATCCATATTGAAGAAGGGCATACAATGATGGAGATCCTGTTTCGGCAGGTGTAGATCCACTCCGGTCAGCATCCCTCTTTTTGGGGAAAATCGATTAGAATTCAGATGGATGCGCCTTGATATGGGAAAAATCTTTTCCCAAAAAGGAAAGGATTTTCCCACTAAAGGCTTCTGTGCTTGTCGCACCATATCAAGGAAGGGAGGGTGAGAAGAACCGAAACAGATCAAAATTTAATAATTACAGGGTAAATAAATGATGAAGGGCGGCCCTGGGAGAGGCAGGGAAGGATGGTATGAAAATTGCTCCCTCCCTTGATGAAATATGAATCATTGCACAGGATTAAATCTATGAGAACGGTATCTATAAGTAGGGAATGTCACCTGTATTCAAAACAGATCCCTGTGCTGCTCAAGGATTCGTTTCGGGGGTGAGGTCGTGACAACGGTCTGTTCGCGATGTAAGCGTGTTATCAGCGAAACATTGCACGACAAGGAAAAAGAGCAGAAGATCAGCCACGGGATATGCTCTCAATGCCTCGCCATCCTGGAGGATAAGATTCGGGAAAACAACGACAACTGCATCATCG
>CAZSUQ010000030.1:0-3173 GCA_964609935.1 uncultured Thermodesulfobacteriota bacterium
GGATATGGATTTGGGTGTCCTGGTTCTCGACTATCTCTGCCGTTTGTTCGTGTTCCTTTAGGGACCAAGAAGCGCTTCATCCCGCCGTACGAACCCACGCAAAGGCAAGGAGAACGTGATGGACCCCGAACGACCCTACTGGAACATGGAAGTGGAGTCCCGGCTCAACACGCCCGAGATGCGCCGGATGCAGAATGACATGCTGGTGAAGAATATCCAGGCCATGTACGACAAGATCCCCCTGAGCAAGAAGAGACTGGACGAGGCCGGTGTGGCACCGTCCGACATCCGATCGCTGGAGGATCTCAAGAAGATCCCCATCTACGGGCAGCCCGAGATGAGGGAGCTCATCGCGGAAGTGGGGTTTGACATGAAAGAGATCCTCCGGATGATCATGGGGGACTCGGCGGACGACATCTACGTGATGGCGGCCACCTCCGGCACCACCGGCATGCCCACGCCCTATCCGGTGGTCCGCAAGGGGTTGCCCATGCTGCGGGAGGTGAACAACCGCATGGTGTGGCGCTGCGGCGTGCGTCCCGGAGACAAGGTCGTTCTGGCCTTTGGCCTGAGCATGTTCCTGGCAGGGTCCCCCACGCTGCTGGCCATGGAGGACTTTCCCGGGATCACGATCATCCCCGTGGGTGCGGAGGCGGGTACCGCCCGGATCATCAATTTTTCGCGCCTGTTCGGCGGGGACGTGCTGATGTGCACACCCTCCCTGGCACTCCACATGATCGAGAAGGCCCCTGAGATCATGGATGACAGCGTCAAGGCCCTTGGGTTCAAGATTCTTCTCTGCGGTGCGGAGCCGGGCGCCGGGATCCCGGAGGTGCGCAAGCGGATCGAAACCGAGTACGGAGCCAAGCTTTACGACATGGGCGCCGGGCTCGGCGTTTCCTGCGATCACCCCGAGTACCAGGGAATGCACTGGATCGCGGATGACATGGTCTACTATGAACTGGTAAACCCCGACACCGGGGAGAGCGTCCCCATGGAGGACGGGAACACGGGCCTGGGCGTGTTCACCACCCTGAATGCCGATAGCGGCGGCATGCTGGGGCTGCGCATGACGCTCGGGGATGTGCACCAGGTGTTCACCTCACCCTGCCCGTGCGGGCAGACCGGTTTCCGTTACAAGATCGTTGGGCGCACGGACGACATGCTCAAGGTCAAGGGTGTGATGGTCTATCCCGCGCAGGTCAAGGACGTGGTGGAGTCCTTCCTCCCCCGGACCACCGGGGAATTCCGCATCCTGCTGGACGAGCCGCCACCCCGGGTCGTTCCCCCGCTCAAGATCAGGATCGAGTTCGGCAAGGATGTGAACAAGGGCGACCTGGAGCAGCTCAACAGGGAAGTGGAGGAGAAGATGCACCAGGCCGTGAAGATCCGGCCGAAGATCGAATGGATCGAGCCCCAGTCCCTGGAACGGTCCGACAAGAAGACCCAGTACATCGAGAAGCTCTACGAGAAATAGTCCCCTGCAGACACGGTTCGGAGCGGTGTTCCTGGAAGGGACCGTGGGGCCGTGTCATGAAATGTCGCGTGAATTTACCGTAACCTCCACCGGCCTGTCCATGATGTCGAGATACTCCTGCTCCACCCCTTCCCGGTAGTCCTTGATCATGTAGCCGATGATATAGAAGTAAAACGTCCCCTTGGGCAGCTTCTCCATGCCCTGCATGGAGAAGCCCACGTTGGGGGACTGGCCCGGAACGTGTTCCGGCGGGTCGGGAGCCTGGTCGTCGTCCACGTAGTAGAAGGAGGTGGTGATGGGCAGTTCCTGCGGCGTTCCGTCCCACTTCCTGTCGAGGATGATGCGGCACAGATACGCCCCGGGGGGGCCGGAGAGCACGAACCACGTGGCCCCATCTCCCTTCACGCTCTGTTCCGTCTCATCCATCGTTCCGTCCACCGTGAGCCATCTCTCGTCCGTGTTCACACGCAACGTCCACCCGTGCAGGTTCTGCATGTCCGCGCCGCCACGGGTCTTCATGTCGCTGATGATTCCCATGAGCGACTTGAGCGAGACCGGAACCTTGGCCCGGAAGGGGATCACAATGGCATTGTCGTAGTAGATGCTCTCGCTGGAAGCCGAGGGTGTTCTGAGCAGACGGTTGATCTTGATGGAGCTGCGGACCCTCCGGATGACGCGCACATTGCCGTCCTTGTAGGAGGAGATATGGGACTTGAAGTGGGTCTCGTTGCGACGGTACCGGATACCGAAGATCTTGGTCTCGAATCGAATCTTGAGCCGGTCGATCATGTTCGGCGCCCCCTGGAAGCTGAGATGGCTCCAGCTTATGGGCACCTCCTTTGAAAAACCGAGCTCATAGTTCACGCTGACCAACAGGTTGTGATCCGGTCGGTAGCTCACGTAGTCCCGATCCGAGACCGGGGGCCGGGAGGCAAAGGAGGCGAGGTAGACCCAGGACCTTCCCGTTCCCATGGAATCGGTGAGGGTGATCTCCTCCACGGTCCGGGCCTCTGAAGGGTACGCGGCCACCGGGATCCGGTCTCCGGAATCCCGGATCATGAACACCAGCTGGTCGTTTTCATCGAGGCGCCCCTGGTCGTCATCGTGTTCCGTGCGCCGTGCGCGCCTTCCAGCCTCAGGGGGAATCTCAGGCAGGATCCACTCGCCCTCGGAATTGATCTCATCCACCTGGAACGGTATGGGCACGACCCTGTCTCCGATGCCGGACAGAAGGGAGAGGGTATTGATCTTCTTTCCCAGCATACCCGGCAGTTGTTTCCCGTGAATCACGATGAAATCCGTGGTGCGGGTCATGGACTTGCGATCTTCGTCCTGCAAGGCAGAGGGAGGAGGCTGGCTTTCCTCCGCACCCGCGAGGCCGAACAGGAGAACACACAGGAAGGAGATCAGAAGCGCTCCTGTGCGGAGCCGGTGGGGGTGTGCCGGTTGAATCCTTGTCTCCGGGCTCATGATGATCCGTCCTTCTCGGAAGTTCGGGAACCCTGTAATCTCTCCCCTGGGAAAGGAGGCTTGCCATTCAAGGTAAACTTTGTTATTTGACTAGTCAAACAAAAAGTTGACTAGTCAGAAAAATAGAGTCGGCAAACGGCAATTTTAAAGGTTTTCAAGTCAGGATAACGAGACCGTGAGGAGAACGCGGCAGCGGACGGAGGGAACGAGCTCCGCCTCCCACGGC
>CAZSUQ010000030.1:3183-17230 GCA_964609935.1 uncultured Thermodesulfobacteriota bacterium
TTCGTCTCTTGGGGATATTTATCCGATGTCCTTTTCTATTTCACCTGGTTTCTATAATTGATCGCTCCCAGGTACGCATTAGTCGGATGAACCCAATTTTAAAGGTTTTCAAGTCAGGATAACGAGACCGTGAGGAGACGCTGATGTCGAAATCCAGGATCACCGTGGTGGGTGCGGGTCTGTCCGGCATGGTTGCCGCCATCAACCTCATACGCGAGGGCTACGAGGTGGAGATCTGGGACGGGGCAAAGACCCTTGGTCAGTTGGAAGCGTTTCATCCCTCGATCCATGCCACGCCCATCGATCCGCAGAAGGTCTCCGACTATATCGGGATCGATATCTCCCCCTGCTTCACCCAGGTGAAGACCTTCCGGATCGTGGTGGAGCAGGAGAGGTATGCACTGAATCCGCACAACTACTATCTCGTGGAGAGGGGAGGGCGGAAATCATCCATCGACACCTACCTGTATAAGATGGCCGAGGACATGGGAGCCAGGTTCCGCTTCGATCACTATATCCGGGACCTGAAGGATGTGCCCGAGCGCGCCATCATGGCCACGGGCTTCAACAAGGAGGGCATGGAGGCGGTGGGGATTCCCTACGAGGAGGGAACGGGTGCCTATGCCAGGAAGAAACTGGACGACCCGGAGTTCGAGGATGCGCTCATCGGATGGGCAGGAGACTACACGCCCGACTACGGCTACCTGTCTGTAGCAAACGGCCTGATGTTCTTCCTGGTCTTTACCCGCTTCCCCATGACCGAGGAGCATCTCGAGGCGTGCAAGAGGCACCTGGAGGAAACCGAGGGGCTGACCTTTCCCAAGTGGGGATTTCACAAGGGGTATATCCCCCTGTTGGACAACAATTCCCTGCGCCTGTTCAAGGGAAGCCGGGTGTTGACGGGAACCATCAGCGGCATGATCGACCCGGCGGGCATGTTTGGGATCCACGGTGCGCTGATGGCCGGAAAGGTCGCGGAGCTTGCGTTCACGAATACCGAAAAGGCGCTTGAGGATTTCAGGGAGTTCAACAAGAATTATCAGCGCGTCCGGGTTCTTTCCGAGATCATGCGAAAGATACCCATGCGGTTGACCTTCACCCATCTGATGTTCCGGTTCCCACGGATCATGGCCCCGATGATGAGCGGTCTGGACGACGGCATCCCGGGCTACAAGAGCCATTGGGGTATGGACATGATGAAGGGCAGGAAGAAGCTGAAGAGAAGAAAATAGCCCCTAGCCTTCGGCCTTCCGGATGTACTCGTTGCGGAGTCGTGACTCGGCTTCCGAGGAACTGTGGATCTTCTCCACCAGGAGTTTCTCGATCATCTTTCCCACGCCAAAGACCTTCACCGTGGCATCGCCGCTCATGAGCTGAACCCAGCGGTCGCCCCGCTTTTCCTGGGTCCATGCCCCGGAGATCTTGATCTTGTCCGCCATCTGCGAGGGGATCATCTCCATTGTGCCTGAGTTGTCCTTCTGGTTCACCGTGAATTTCATGACCATGGACTGCGAAGCTGCGCTTCCCAGCACCTTCTTGATGGGTCCGGGCAGGGATACGTCCGTCACGTACCTCATCTCCACCACGCGTCTGCCGCCCTCCTCACGGTCATCCAGGACCTGGATGTCTCGAATGTCCGGATGGTTGTTCTTCAGGTATTCGAGTGCCTTTTCGTCCGTGAGATACTTCTGCGTCACGTCGGGCGGGAAATCAAAGGTGAGGCTCTGTTGGAATTTCATCGGGTTTTCTCCCTTCCGGGGTCAGTCTTCCCATTGTGTAAGAATGTCATTGGCCCACTTTGCCATGGTTTTGTGTCCTGGGAGCTTGTTGATCGGGAGCAGGAAACTCGACTTGAGTCTCTTGGCCATCATGTCCGTGATCATGTCGCCGTAGGTGGGCGAGGGCTCCGACCAGCCCGGCCGGGGAGCGAGGCGAAGCGCTCCTGTGGGGCAGGCGGGGATGCACACCCCGCATCCGATGCAGCGGTTTTCATTGTAGAGGGTGCTTTTGTTGACCCAGGAGAGGGCGCCAAGCTGGCACGCACGTGAGCACTTGCCGCAGTGGTCGCAGTTCTCCGGATTCCATTCCGCGATCCAGGAAGAGACCACAACGGGCGGCTTGATGTTGTGTACATTCAAGGAGGTCAGGAAGCCACAGCAACAGCCGCAGCAGTTGCACATAAAGGAGTACCCGTGCTTGGCGTTGTCCGTCACGTGGACGAGGTTGTGTTCCTCGGCAAGGTCCAGCTTACGGAGCATGGTGTCCCGGTCCGCTTCCTTTCCGATCTTGTTCCGGATGAGGAAATCCGCGGGGAAATCGAACGACATGCAGATGTCCCGTGGTGCTTTGCATGCCTTTTCCTCGAGCACGTCCTTTGCCATGCGGCAGTAGCAATGGCTGATGGAGTACTTCTTTGCGTCCTTGATGATGGTGCGGGCGTCTTCGTAAGCAAGCACCCGGTTCGGGGCCGAGACGCTCTCGTTCACCGGAATCACCCGTGCAAAGGAGGAACCCATCTCGCCCAGCTTTTTCAGGAATACGTTCTCGCCGGATGCAAAGGCGCTGTGGAACTTCTCCGTGAAAGCCTTCAACTCCGGCGTGATCTCTCCGCTCATCAGCTGGAACTCGGCCACGCCGGGAACGAAGGGCGGCAGGGTAAACTTCTGGATCCCCTTGTGGGTATACTCCATCAGAAGGCGCTTTCGGACCATCTCCAGGAGCAAGGTTTCCACTTCGAGCGGGTCCTTCCTCTGCAACCGGGCAAGGGTCTTTGCCGAAACGAACGCCATGGGCATCATGGCGGCAAGGCGAGCCTCTTCCCGGGTGTACAGGAGCTTGAGCACGGAAATGAATTCCGGGACGAGGGGCACCGGGACGTAGTTCATGTTGAAACGGATTGCCAGGAGACGGTACGCGAGATCGAGCGCCATTCGAACTCCCCTCTTTTTCGGTCTATCGTCCCATCTTTCGCAGTGCCTGAACGGTAAACGCTGACTCCTGGAGACCGGAGTTGTAGATGGCCGTCAAGGTCTTCTTGTCCCGGCATCCCCCGATAAGCTCGTACCTGCCTGCCTCCAGATTCAGGTAGATGGAGCCGGACAGCATCCGGACCTTCTGGCAATAATCATAGGTGGTGTAGAACTCCAGAATCCGCCAGAGCTGTCCCCTCCTGTCGTATCGGTCCCCAACGGCAGGCTGCCAGGTGTCCTCGTCGTAGTAACCCACCCGCTTTCCATAGGGGTGTTCCAACCCTTCCCGGGGTATTCCCTCAACCGCCCAGACCCGACGCAACTCATAGCGCAATCGTGCGGGGTTCATGTCACCCGGCATGCATTCCTCTTCGTCCTTCATGTCCACCTGCCACATGTCATAACAGTTCACCGGAATGTACATTTCTCTTCTGCCGAGAAGCGTCCAGTGCCAGTCGTTCACCGGTCCTCGGAATTCCCAGCCCACGTCGTCGATGGTGGACTCGCCGTCCAGTTGTCCGCCTCCGGCCAGGGTGGGAGCACGCCGAACACGCCTCAGGGTGGGGAGGTAGATCCAGGTATCATCCAGGCGGTTGTCGTCCAGGTAGCTCACCGCAAGGTAGGCCGTACCCGCCTCGTCTGCAGGATAGGTGTAGTAGGTCTTAATCTTTTGCGACAGCTTGTCCGGGTTGGGCAACTGGCTCAATAGCCTCCGCTCGTCGTACGTGATCACCTCGGTGGTCCACTTGGTCTTCTTGACTTTGCCGGAAGGGGAAACGATCCTGCGGCAGTTGCTTCCCAGGGTGTCGTCACCGTAGTACGGCCTTTTCATGTTCCATATGGCCTGAAGCCCGTTCTCGGGAGATGGGAAGGGGATTCCGCCCTGGTAGCCCTGGAGGATGTTGTCTTCGTCCACACGGCTGGTTTTCGCGCTCTTCTCGGTGGAGAGATAGAAAGGCTCCAGGAACTCGTTGTTGCGATGTGTGGGGTAGATGTTCATGTAGAAGGACTTGTTCCTCTTCAGGCGGGCAACCTGCCCGGGAGAAAGGCGGTCCTTGTACCTCTCCACGTTCGTGTGGTCGATGCGAAACAGGACCGCCTCGTCCTTGTAGGGGTTGGGCAGGAACGCGCCCTGTTTTGCGTCGCGCGGGCACTGAAGGCCCTTTGCCCCCTCGAATGCCGTGATTTCACCGGAGGCATTGCCACCTGCGACGGCGCCCATCCTTGTGTACTCCTCGGTGAAGGCCGGTTCACAGAAGATCCATGGCAAGGAACAGAGGAGGAGAATGCCCTGAAACAGAATCCTCATGCAGTCGCTCCTTTCTTTGCCGCAGGTTTGGAGAGACAAGGGACCGCTGGTTCCAAGACAAACGAGTCCTTGGTGGTGAAGGACGGGCCAGGGGCAGAATAGTTTCAATCAGAAGCGAGTGTCAAACGAAAAAGCTACAAGGCCTGATACACCAGCTCCATGATGTCTTTCACCTCGATGCCGAGACGATCGTAGGTCTTCTTCGCGTTCTCTCCCAGGTTCTGCTCGCAGAAGGGACAGGCCGTTACGAGGGTTCGGGTTCCGGTGTCAAAGGCCTCTTCCAGCCGTTTGATGGCTGAAAAACCCGCGATGTCCTCGGGAAACGCGGTCCGGCATCCTCCACCGGCCCCGCAGCAGAAGCTCCACTCCCGGATACGCTCCATCTCCTTGAGGGTCACCCCGGGGAGAGCCTCAAGGATTCGACGGGGGGGTTCATAGACATCGCAGTAACGACCCACGTGGCAGGGGTCGTGATACGTGACATCCAGGTCGAGGTTCTTGGTGAAGGTGAGCTTGCCCTCCTGGATGAGTTCGTCCACGAACTCCAGTACGTGCTTCACCTCCGCGTTCAGGGCATCCGCGTATTCGTGCGTGAGCGTGCTGAAGCAGCCCGAGCAGGCCGTGACGATCACTTTAGCGGTGGTGGTGTTCAGGGATTCGAGGTTCTTCGCACGGATTTTCCGGAAGTTCTCCTTGTCGCCCACACGGAGCACGGTGGAGCCGCAGCAGATCTCGTTCTTTCCCAGGATTCCAAAGTCCACTTCCGCAGTGTGGAGCACTTCAGTGACCCATCCGGCAATCGGCTGGATGACCGGATCGTAAGCGGCTGTGCAGCCGGGGTAATACAGAATCTCCACCTCCTCCTTGGCCGCATCCTTGATCTTTTTCTTCTTGGCCCATTTCTGGCGCGCCGCCCGGGGCTGCATCCAGGGGTTGTCGTAGTTCATGATGCTCTTCACCAGGGGCTGATGTTCCGGCAACGGCCCGAGTCCCTGCTCCACGAGCCATTCCCTCAGGGCAATGGATGCATTTGCAGGTTCCAGGTGCTTGGTGGGGTTGCAGTTCACCTGACAGGCCCCGCACTGGGGGCATGTATAGACCACCTTCTTGATGCGCTCCGCCACGGCAGGATCCTCGATGTCCAACTCGGGCGGGTCGCAGGTCAGGGCGCGTATCATTTCCTGGGTTCCGGTTCCAAAGAAGGGTTCGAATCGGAACCGGGTGCCGCGGGGGCAGTTGTCCGCGTATTTGTGGGGGATCTCCACGTCCGGGTGGCTCATCCGGCACAGGCCGCACTTCCAGCACTTCCAGGCCATGTTCCGGTATTCCATGAGGGGCTTGATTCCCTGGGCGATTTTCGCGTCTTTGGCCATCGAAGGTCTCCTTTCCCTTTGCGGGAGGGATGGTTCTCGGATTGGTCTTTCTCTTGCTGTAAGCGAGTGTCGAGCCTGAAAAGAAGGGCTATTGACTGATTATCCATAAAATTTATTGACCAGTCAACAAAAAGAAGGGGATTTCGTTTCATCGGCGAATAGGAACAGACGATCAGATTCTTCTCCGAAGGCGCTGTCCGCTTCTGCGAAGGAATTCCACCTTTCTGTCGTGCTTGATCATCTGTGCCGCGATGGCCCCGGACAGGGCCGCCATGGGTACGCCACCGGGCCAGAACGTGAAATGACCGATGGAGTACAGGTTGGAGATCGGGGTGGTGATGGAGAGCCACCTGTCCTGGAGAAAGGACTTCCCCAGGGCCATGCTCCAGCCGCAGGAGGCCCCCTCCGGGTTGCGCGTGAAGCGGATGGTGGACAAGGGCGTGCCCAGGTCCTGGTATACGATGCGGTCTTTTAATTCCGGGATGTGCCTGCAGGCCGACTCCAGCATCTGTCCGGCCACAAGCTTCTTTAGCTTCTTGTATGCTGCGGGTCGGGCAAGATCATCTCCCCCGGTGCCCCAGTTGTTCATCCATCGGTAAGAGGAGAACGTCTGGATGACGAGGGAGTTCTTCCCCCGGGGGGCGAGTTCCGGGGAGTGCATGGACGTCCAGGTGATCTCGGTAAAGGCCGTGTCGTGCATGAGCCTGTTCTGGACGGCATCGTAATCCGGCACCGGCCCCTCCGGGAAGAACAGGGTGTGATGCGTCTTCAGATACCTGGACAGCTCCTCATGGGACATGTCCACCCCTAGATACAGGGCGGTGAGCGGCTCGGAGAGCGGTGACGACTTGATCTCGGAGAGGAAGGAAGGCTCCAGAAGTTCGGGGTCGATCAGTTCCGTGTACAGGGTTTTCAGCGCACCCGCAAAGACCACCTTGCCGGCATGATAGGTTTCGCCGTCCGAGGTTCGAACCCCCGCGGCCCTGTTCTTTTCCATCAGAACACGGTCCACGGTCTGGTTGCAGCGGAGAACCCCGCCGTGGGACTCGAAGCTCCGGGCGAGATCGTTCATCAACGCCTGCAGCCCCCGCCTGTAGTACCAGTAGTCCTCGAACCAGGTAAACCAGAAGCCCGCGCCCATACCCACCGGCATGTTGCGGTAGCCCGTATTGCACATTCGTTCCCTGAAGTCCGAGGCTGGAAGGTGCCGGCGGTAGAGCTCCGGTATGGTGAAGGACATCATCTCCTTCATTTCCGAACGCCTGGAAAGAAGCGTGTGCCCGAGCCGGGCGATGGAGCGGAGACGGGCCAGGCCGGAGTTGTCGATGGGGGAAGTCCTGTCGTTTGAGATCGATCCGAGGATCTCAGCGCAGCGCATCATGTGGGAGAAGAGGTCGTGCATCTCCTGACGCTGATCCGGGAAGAGGTTTGCGAGATCCTGAAGGGCCTTTTTCGGGTCCTTCATCACCACGGATCCGTGCTCGTAGGCAATGGTGTAATCCGCAAAGGACCAGTCTTTCGGATCGTAAAGGCCCAGGTTCTTCAAGAGGGGAATCATGATCCCGCCCGACTCGAAGGACTGGTCCCCGGCGTCGAAGTAGAACTTCTTTCGCCAGAACCCCCCCGTGAGTCCTCCGGGCTGGTGGTTGTGTTCGAGAAGGAGCGTCTTCTTGCCGTAGCGTGCCAGGAAGTTGGCGCAGAAAAGTCCTGCCGTACCCGCCCCTACCACGATCACATCGTACTTGTGCTTCTCCATCGTTTCTCCTGTTAACGCCCCCCGGCCCTCTTTCGGCCCTGTTCGGATTTCAGCACTACCGTCCGGCCTTCCGCAGGGCCTGAACGGTGAACTCCGATTCTTTCATGTCTGAATCATACACCCCCGAGGTTGTCCCTGAGCCACGGCATCCCCCGGAAACCTCGTACCTCCCGGACTCGAGATTGAGATAGAGGATGGCAGAGACCGTTCGGTACTTCTGGCAATAATCATAATTCGTGTAGTATTCGGACATCCGCCAGAGGTTCCCCCGCCTGTCATACCTGTCTCCTACCGAAACCTGCCAGGTGTCTTCATCATAATAGCCGACCCGCTTGCCGTACGGGTGGCTCAGCCCTTTCCTGGGGGTTCCTTCCACCCCCCAGACGCGGCGCAACTCGTAGCGCACGCTTCTCGGGTTGATGTCGCCCGGGAGACACTCCTCCTCATCAGAGACGTCGCCTTCCCACATCCCCCAGTTGTTTACCGGGATGTACATCTCCTTCTTGCCCAGGAGTTTCCAGACCCAGTCATTTGCCGGCCCTCTGAAGCCCGCGCCCAACTCGTCCATGGTGCTCTCCCCATCCAACTGACCTCCACCCGTGAGAGTCGGAGCGCGGCGAACCCTCCGAAGCGAGGGGATGTAGATCCAGGCGTCTTCCATCCGGTTGTCGTCAATGTACCCGATTGTCAGATAGGTCGTGCCGGCTTCGTCCGCCGGATATGTGTAAACGGACTTGATCTTGTAGACGAGCTTGTCCGGATTCGGTAGCTCGCTCTTAAACCTTCCATCATAGGTTATCACCATCGTTTTCCGCATGGATTTCTTGATCCTGCCGGAAGGGCTCACGACCCTGCGGCAGTCTATCATGAAGACGTCGTCCCCCCTGTACGCCTTCTTGACGTTCCATATGGCCTCCGGCCCGTTCTTCGGAAAGGGGAAGGGGACACCTCCCTGATAACCCTGGAGGATGTTGTTTTCATCGAGGTGGGTGGTTTTCAGGTTCTTTTCCGTGGCGAGATAGAACCGATCGTCGAACTCCATGTGGCGATGTGTCGGGTAGACGTTCATGTAATAGTCCTTGTTCCTTTTCAGCCGCGCCACCTGCCCGGGGGAGAGCCTTTCCTTGTACTGGTCCGTGTTCGTATGGTCGATGCGGAACAGGGGCTTCTCGTCCTTATAGGGGTTTGGCAGGAACTGCCCCTTCTTGAAGTCACCAGGGCACTCGAGACCGCCCAGCCCCTGGAAGGGTGTGATCTCGCCGCCGGCGTTGCCGCCCTCTACCGCGCCCATTCGCGTGAATTTCTCCTCCGCAGGGACTTGCCCAAAAAAAGCGGCCAATACGAAAACAAACAGGAGAACCCGTATGGCTATTTTTTTCACGGCGCGGCTCCTTTCCCGGATCGTTGCTGGCACACCGGGTTCCAGGGGTTGGCGGTCTCGTGACCGGTCCTAACGGGATGATATGGAAACATCGCTATGTTTCAGGAGAGGCTTTCCATTTTGTGCTGTTCCGGATTCCCTCTCCAGGTTGCTTAAGCTTTGTCTTTGGGCCTAACGCCAACTTCCTGTGGACACACGGGGGCTAGGATTGGTAGATCGCCCCCACCGGACAGACCCAGACGCAGGTGCCGCACCGGATGCAGTCTCGGGTGGTGTGTGCCACAGCCTCCTCAACCGCCATCGCGTCCACCGGGCAGTTCAGCTTGCAATAGGAGCATCCCACGCATTTGCTCGATGCCACCCGAATCTTTCCTGCCTGTTTCTTCTTTTTACCCTTCACGGCCATGACCGAGTCCTGTTTCCCATCCGAAACCTTGTGAACAGCCTCCGACAGCAACTTCTTGCAATGCTATATCATCTGCTGGAAGTTCCAGGCGGCGTGTCCGATGATGTCCCCTGAAAAACCCCATCCCTGGGAATCGTGGCTGACCATGTAGAGATTATCAAAGGGGGGCACACGAAGGGGGTACCGGTCAGACCCGGACTGGCCCATCCGCTGCCCGGTGGGGGCTCCGGCCCAGTCTCTGTGAAAGGAACTGACATTGAATATGTCCTTCCGGGCCAGCTGCGGGAAGATGTCCGTGAGATCCCTGATCCCACCGGCGATCTCCCCGGCGATGCTTGCATCCTGCCTGGCGACCATCTGGGCGGCAAGGAGATAATGCTTGCCCGGAGGCGCAAGCGAGGCGTCGAGGTTGCTGACCTGAACGTATCCGCAGAGATGATCGTGGTCCATGGGGATTTCAACGTTGTCGTGCTCGAGGAGGGGCCTGTCCGAAGAGACCGAGTAGCTGATGCCGTAAGCCGGTAGAAAGGTCTTTTCTTTCCGGATGAACCATTTCGGCGTGTGTGCGCCCAGAAGCTTGTGCGTCCGCTTGGGGCCGGCATTGGTCACCACGAGTCCGGCCGGTAGAACGCTTCCGTCCGTGAGTTCCACACCGGAGACGTGCTTACCGTCGGAGAGGATTCGTCGGACCGGGGTCTTGCTGTGGAGGTCGCCTCCGTACCTCCGGACACAATCAACCAGTTCCCGGATGAGATGCCTGCAGCCGCCCTTGATCATTCCTTCCTTGTTGTAATTGGCAGCCACGATGCTTTCGCGGAATTCGATCAAGGATGCCGAGTCCACGTCCGCCCCGTTGGCGAAGATCATGAACTGGTTGAAGTATTTCTTCACACGGTCGCTGCTCGGAAACAGCTTCAGCAGGTCACCGAAGGTGATGTCCGGAAGCTCGCTCTGCGGCCGGTAGAGATAGTAGGTGACACCCAGAAAGGTGATTCTCTCTCGCCAGGAAAAACGCCAGAGAAAGGAATCCGGATACAGGATCTTGTAGGGTTCGGTGTGAATCTGGTATCGCTTTCCACCCTCAAGGACCCTGAGACCGGATTTTGGATATCGGTACTTGATATCCAGCCCCAGGTCCGTGAAACATCCGCCCAGCCCCCCCTGGGCGCCGCCGGGCACCAGGTGAAGGGCCCCGGAGGGAACCTGGAAGCCCTTGTAGTCGAAACCCGTAAATTTCCCGCCGAAAAAGGAGAGGGCTTCCAAGACGCAGGTGGAGTAACCTTTTCGGGCCAGAAAGGCGGCGGAGAGGAGGCCCCCGATTCCGGCCCCCACCACGATCGCGTCATAACCGGTCCGGCGTTTTCCTTTCATCTTCCCTGCTTTTCCTAGGTCACGAGTCGGGCTGCTGGAGCAGCATCTCCATCACCCCCAGGTCTCCGGCAAATCGCATCGTTTTGTCGATGACCCGCTTTCGGAAGGTGTACTCGTCGGCCTTGCCCAGGGCAAGGGAAAACATCAATTCGTTGAAATCTTTTGCCTCCATGTAGAGAATCAGGTCGGCCCGGTCCATTCTCCCCTCCACGACCGCCACCTTGTCCGGCGCTGCCACGATGTTGTAGATCCCGCCTCCCTTTCCGCTAAGCTGGAACCGGATCACTTTCGGCTGATCCAGGGCAAGGGTTTCCGGTTCGATGGTTTCGGCCATCTTCCTTACGATGAAGCCGCTCGGGAACACGGGCTGCCAGATCACGTAAATCAGGGCGATCCCGAGAAGGGATACGCCAACAATCTTCAAGGAGGTCAATACGACTGCCTTCATGGTTTTATGCAGTCCTAGATGAAAAAGTAGGCAAACTTAATGGTGATAGCATCCCTGTCCGTCATGATTCCCGCCGGGTATTCCTTTGTGTCTTGCATGATATCACCGATGATCTGATCATATCCCAGGGTGACCTCCCAGGAATCCCCGTATTTTGCCTTGAGGGAGTAAATGAAATGGTGAAGGGAATTCTGCTCTTCGTGCAGGTCACCCAGGGCGGTAAAGCTGAACGTTAGCTTGGTATTGTCAATCATGTCCGAACAGGTGAAGCTCGGGTTGACCATATAATAAGCCGTAAACTCCGGAGAGGAATAATCATTATGCAGGGTCCTGTATGAACGCATGGTTGAATTGGGGATATGCCCATTTTCATAATCTAGATTCATCCCGCCATAGAATTCGAACATACCTATTGCCGACACGGTCCAGGGTGTAAAGGGGAGAACGTCAAACCAAAAACGCATGCCGTTGATGGCCCAGTTAAGGGTCTTGCCCTCATCGTAGGGACCCATGGGACCCATGGTATCGGTTCCCAACGCCCAAGGCATAAGTGCTCCAGGCAGCCAGTAGTGCCTGGCCAGGGGAGCGTTTGGCCGGTAAGCAAGATCGCCGCCTAGTTGAAGGTTCAAGTTGAGTGCCTGAATGGCATGGGAAAGGCTCATTCCAAACATGTCGACTTCCGGGTACGTCAACTCAACCTTTGCGTCATTGGGGCTCATGCTGAATGTAACCAGTTCCATGCTGGGCATTCGGTCCAGGTAATGATAGTAGTAAAGGCCCATCTCGAGACTGCCCAACTTGGGAAATATCATCCTTATCGCTCCGCCGTACTGCTGCATGTCCTCAAACGCGGTGGGCCTCAAATCCTCGACTCTCATGAACCCCAACACCAAGTCTCTGGCACCGTAACCGATGAGATCCACAGGACTCATGAAGGTGCCCATCACCGGCAAGCCGTCTCTGGGTTCGAAATAAGGGGCATAGACGGCTTCAAAGCTCAGGTTCACCCATCTGTTGATACGGTTCGCAAAAGATGTGTTTCCGGCAAGTTCATAGTTGGCCCAAAGCATATAGGACGGCACATAGTAATCGCGCGTGGTATAGCCTGCGCTTGTGGCCTTGGGGGCGGACAGGGCATTGACGACATTTACCGTGGGTGCGAAAACAGGGGCGATGGACTCCCCCCACTGAATGATCTGCCTGCCGACACGACATGTAAAATCGCTGTATCTGCCTTCCAGATAGAACTCCAGGACATCTGTGGCATTGGCTGTAGCATGTTCCTGGGATTCCCCGGGAACCCGCTCATCCCCCAGATACGCAAAATCAATAAAGATCTCGTCCCTGAAGAAGAAGCTGAAATGCCTGGAATTCGCATCCAGTTCCCAAATCGTACTGATCTTGTTGTTGACAAAATCCCACTTGTCAAAGATCTTGTCGCCGGTAACCTCCAGGTGAAATATCGGTGCCATGGGGGCGTCTTCGGCGCCTGTATACGAGTCCATCAGAAGCGGATGGGGGTGGTTCGTCCTGATCCGGCATGCGTAATTGAGCTCCCCTTTCAGTGATATGTCGACAGAATCTTTCCATATACTCCACTCATAGGCATGCGCGGCCGGTGACATGCCGCCAAGAAAGGTAACAAGAAAAAAAGCTGCTACGATTCTTTTCTTCATGATCTCCTCCTCTTCAGACATGCACAGGCGTTTTCCTATTCTGGAAGAACGCATTGGTGGTTGTTCTGATCCCAGGAAAACCCCTTCTCACACACACATCCGTAATCACCCTCCGTACCGGCCCCAAAACAGGCGTATGCGTCATCAACATGAGCAATCCCTGCACACGGATCAACCGGCTTACATGGGGATTCGTAAAGATAGTACATCGTGCCGGATGTGATGAAGCCATTCGGACGTGTCGGCTGGTTTATGGCATGTAACCAGCCATCCAGCCACTTGAGTTTCTCTTGGGGGTCCGGACCGGGTTGGGTGACATCCCATTCAACAAGCTCATCCACGACCCATACGCCAATGCTGTTGATCTCGGTGGCATCCGGGACAATAATCGCCCACAGGCCTATATTGCTGGTTGTGGTCAGGTTGGGATCCGGCCAGGGAACATCCTCACCGAGGAGATCCGACAAGATATTATCCACGCTCCAATACTGGATGTGGATCCCTGTATTTGGGCCCTCCCAGACAGGGGGATCATTGGGCACGGCCTGGAGCAGCGTTCCCTGGATCATGTCGTATTCCTGTGGCCATTCTGCATTGGTAAATCCGGCCGTCGGGCCGAGGATCATGCATCCCTTGGTTATATCCTGACCACCCCCGGCAAGGAACAGCAAGAAAAAGAAGAATTCATTAACGGTCGGTATGTCCATCTTGGAAATTCCGCTGGTCCCGACAGGGATTTGCAGATAGGAGTCTGCAACATCCGCACCTGTGACCTTGACAAAGGGGTCGGAACCGTCGTTAGGGACCGTCAGGTACCACATGCCGTCTGCGCCGGTTTCGTAGTTGACCCTTTCATCATGTTCCAGGGCCACGGTTGCACCGGGAACAACGAAATTCTCTGGATTGTCAGGATCGGCTGCCTGTGCAAGCATATCGATGACCCGTCCGGATAATACAACGGTCGAGGCATTCGGCAGTTCAGTTTTTGTGTCGCAGGCCAGGATACAAGACGCAAGCAAGGACACGCCCATGAAGAATCTCAGGGTGCCAGAATTACGAAGATTTCCCATTTCGGTCCTCCTTATTCTTCATCCGTTCTTTTCCTTGTTGTCGAAGATATACACGAGTGCGGGAAGCAGGATCATTGCGCCGATCATGTTGGCAATGAAGATGAACCCGAGCAGAATCCCCATGTCCGCTTGAAACTTCAGGTCGGACAGAAACCACGTGAGGACCCCCGCACTCAGGGTCAGCGCCGTGTACAGGACGGCCGCTCCGGTGGTGAGAAGCGTTTTGGCGACCGCCTCGTGAAAGCCGGCTCCGCTCTTTCTCTCCTCTGTCAGCCGAGAATAGATGTT
>CAZSUQ010000031.1:0-16800 GCA_964609935.1 uncultured Thermodesulfobacteriota bacterium
CCGTAGACGCCGTTCAGGGACAGGATGCTTCCCCGGATCATGCGGCTCAACCGCACCCCGTACTCGAACCCTTCTTCGTCCCACTGGTCCGGCTCCACCACTGCGTTCTCATCCGCGGCACCCACGTACCAGGTGCGTGTGCCGAGCCCGAGCGATTCCAGCAGCGGTGCGAAGGATGGGTCGAGCCCGAGCAACAGCATCACCTGGTTGTCGATCTCGGCGCCGGCCGACCAGATGCCTCCATAGGCGTTTCCGGTATTCAGGCGTTGATTCGGGATGAACATGGCGTTGGGGTTGAACACAAACTGCAGGCCCGCCTCTTCCAGCCAACCGATGTTCAGCATGGGCCACCACTCGGCCCGGACGAGATAGATGGGGATGATCGAGGTCTCGAACTCCACGTCGGAAAATCCGCGGCGGTCGTCGATGGGGTTGATCTGATCCATGATCCGGAAGAAGTCCATCTCCCCCCAGGAGACGATCTGCTTCCCAACCCTGAACAGGAAGTCGCCCGGCGTCCAGGTGATGTGACACTCCTTCAGGGTCTGCCAGTCCCGGGTGTCGATGAAGAGCTCATCCCGCGACTCGTTGAACTTCTTCGCTCTCCACGTACTGTCGTTGTGTTTGATCTCGTAGACCCAGTCCATGGTGAGCCCGCCCGAGACGTAGAAGATGAGGTCTGTGCGTGGACGGTAATCGGCCTCTGCTAACAGGGTGAACAGGGCCTGCTGCAGGTCCTCTTCCACGTGGTAGTCGTCCCCCTTGAGGCTGAACTGGACGGACTGCGAAGCGAACCCGAACACGTTCAGGGGCTTGCCGAGCACGGTGTACTGCTTGGCCGAGGCCTGAGGGACCCAGCAGACACCCAGCAGTGCTGCAAGCAGGACAAGGTTCGGAATCCATCGTTTCATAGCGATCCTCCTGTACTCTGGTTGATAAAAGGATCTTTCTAAGCACCGGCAGAGGCTGCGTGCAGGATGCCCGACCGGCGCCGGGTAATGAATCTCGGCTTGATGATGTACAGCATGAGCGGATGCAGCGTGAGTGCAAGAATCACGTTCGTGGACAGAATGATGGCCAGGAAGATCCCCATCTGGGCCTGAAACTTCAGGTCCGAGATGAAGTACCAGGCCGAGATGGGGAGCACCATGGTCAGCCCGGTCAGGACCACGGCCTTTCCGGATGTGCGCACCGACCTGGAGATCGCCTCCACCCATGAGTCCCCCGTGCTTGCGTTCCCGGCCTGCTGTGCGTCCGGAAACTCCTCCATGCACCGGTTGTAGATGTAGATGGCAAAGTCCACGCCCACGCCCACGCCCACCGCGGCCACGGGCAGGGTGTTGATGGAAAGCCCGATATCGGTGAGGGCCATGTAGGCAAAGGCCACGAGGTTGCCGAGGATCAGGGGCAGGGTGAACATGAGCCCGGCAACGAGCGACCGGTAAAAGAGGCTGCAGATGATCAGGATCGCGGCCAGCACCATGCTGTCGATGATCACACGTGCGTCCGCTTCATCTCCTCGTTGGTTGCGATCTCCATGCCGATCCTGCCGCCCGCAAGGCTGAACTCCCCCTTGTGGAGCTTCATGGGGTGATCCTCGAAGAATGCGTAGGCTGCGTCCCGGATCCGCAGCAGGTTGTCCGAGGTGTGGTCGGAAAAGTAGAGGGTGATCTGTGCCTTGCTCATGTCGTGATCAAAGTACCGGGCCATGGTGTACACGTCCACCTGGTCCCGGGTCCAGCCGATCAGGTGGGTCATGGTCGTGGGATCGGGCGGCAGCTCCCGCCAGAGCACGTCGCCATCGTGCATGATGAAGTTCAACGTCTTCATCAGGCCGACGATCGAGTCGGATGATTTGTAGATGTCCGGTAGATGTCTCTGCATGTGCCGGTCAAAGGCCTCAAAGGTGTTCAGCACGGCAGCATCGTCGTAGACCGAATCCTTTTCACCCTTGTAGTACAGGGTGAAGTCCTCGGAGGAGACATCAAAGGTGCGGTCCACCATGGCCTGGTCCTGGTTGTAGGGGTGATCGGGCCAGAGAAGCGGGGAGCCCGGGCTCGCGTCCCCGATCTTGAGCCTGGAGGCCTGGAAGACACAAAAGGCGAGCAGGCCGGCCACGATGACGGCCACCACGGGCTTTCCGGAACCGACAGAGAAGCGCGCGGCACCCAGGCAGAGCCGGTCCAGCCAGCTCGCCCGCTCACTCTTCCTCACCCAGCTCTTGCTGGCCCGGGCCAGGGGCATATAGCTGCAGAGGATCGGTGTGATGATCCCGCAGAGCGCCACGGTCAACATCCAGAAGGACATGAAGATCGCCACCATCTGCATGAGGGCGATCTTAACGAGAATCAGGACAAGGAAACCGGCCGCGTCGGTGGCAACGCCGGCCCAGTTGGGCAGGAGCATGGATCGCATGGTCCGGTGACAGGCGCTCGTCCTGTCCCGGCACGCCACGAACTCCTCCATGTACCGATGGGTGATCTGCACCGAGTGGCTCACCATGCGAGCCGCCACAAGGAAGGCGAGCACGTACTGGAGGGGGCTGAAGTTGATGCCGGTCCAGCCGATGAAGCCGAGACCCATGGCCGTGCTGATCAGCCCGAAGAGCATGGGCACCACCATGCCCACGATGTTCTGGAAGGAGAAGAAGAGCACGATCACCATCAGGGCAACGCTCACCACCATCACCTTCATGATCTGGGACTTGTAGCCGTAGATCCATCCCATCATCACGGGAAAGCCCACCAGCTGCACCTTGGTCTCGTCGTCGGTGTACCGGTGGGACAGATCCTGGAGCAGTCCAAAGGAGCGGCCGTAAGAGATGTCCTCCTTGAACTGTGTCAGGATCATGGCCGCCGAGCCGTCCCGGGAGACGAGGATCCCCCGAAGGATCGGGTCGGAGAAGATGTCCCGCTTGAGCAGGCGGATGCCCTCTTCGTCCTCCGGGACGTCGGGCCACATCAGGGGCTTCACCTTGATGGTGCCCCCGCCCACGGGCCGCACCACCTTGGTGGCCCGGCTCCCGATGGACAGGGTCAGGATCCGGTAGGTCTCCGGCCACAGGGATACCTCCTGGTCGATGGCCTGCACCTTTTTCAGGATGCTCTCACGAAAGACGTCCCCCTCCCTGGCCTCGAGCGAGATGGCTACAAAGGACCCGCCGCTGCCGAACACCTCGAAGAACTCGATCATGATCTGGAGGTAGGGATGCGCATAGGGAACGAGTTCGTCGATGAGGACCTCTCCCTTGATCCGGGTCGTGCCGTAGGAGAGACCCGCGGCCAGGATCAGGGTCACCAGCAGCACAGCCACACGGTGTGAAGTGCAGAATGAGGCGATTTTATCCAGTTTGTTCCGGTCGCTTCCCATGGTCTACATCGTATGCTTTGTTTTTGAATTCTCTCTAACGGCCCGCCTAGCCCGCAACTTGCACAAAACATCTTCGCGAGAGGAGTAAAAGCTTTCTAATCATTGCGATTTAATAGCCGGACCTCTTCCATCTGTCCCCGGTCGTTTTTCGATAGATGGCCCCTTCATCCCCGCAGGCAGCGAAACCGCCGGGCTTGAACGCCTCGATGTCATAGATCCATCCGTACCGGATGGTGGGCTCGAAGCTCGCCTTGCTCCACGTGTTCCCGCTGTCCGAGGAAACCATGCACAGGCCCCTCCCGCCTATGGCGAGCCCGCCCGCCCCATCGGATTCGATGGTGTAGAGCTGTACCGCCGGGAGATCGAGGTCCTCCCTGCGCCACGTCTCCCCACCGTCGCGGGTGGACTTGACGGTCCCCTGGATCCCCACGGCCCACGCGGTCCCGGGGTCGACGGCCACCACGTCGAACAGGAAATCATCGCCCCTCAAGTCGCCCGTATCGTAATCCAGCTCGTAAAAGCCGGCCTGCTTCTGCCAACTCCTGCCTCCGTCCCGCGTGGCGTAGGTGTAGCCGAACTCCCCCACGGCCCAGCCGTGGCGGTCATCGCAGAAGGATACGGACTTGAGGATGTAGTCTTCGTCATGAAAGCGGACCTCCCACGTCTTGCCGCCGTCCTTCGTTCCCAGGATGTGGGTCCGCTCTGAAGCCACAAACCCGGTGAGGGCGTCGATGAAAAAAACGTCCATGTGAAAGTATTCCACAGGGCTCTTCTGAAGCCCCCACGTTTTCCCGCCGTCCGCGGTGTGCACGATGGTGCCCTTGTTCCCCACGGCCCATCCGTTTCTCGGGTCCGTGAAGTGGATCCCGGAGAGCGTGAAGGCTGTGGAGCTGTCCTGCTGGGTCCAGGTAAGGCCGCCGTCCGCGGTGTGAAGGATGGTCCCGAAGCGTCCGCAGGCCCACCCCTCCTTTTCCGTGGGAAAGGTCACGGAAAACAGGTCGTCACGCACGTTCCAGTCGTGTTGAGCGAACGCTGTTCTCGAAAAGGTCGAGGGCAGGATCATGAGGGAAAGGGCCAGGAGGATGAATGTCGGAGTCCGGTACCAAGGTCGGCGCCTCATCAAGAGCCTCTCCGGAAGATGCCTGAACGGGGTTGAGAAAACCCTTATCAGAAGTGTCCCGGTTTGTACAGGTCTTTGTCCTGTGTTCACTCAAAACGAGAATAGCCAAGATGGAAGCCGGGGATCCGCCTGTGTCAATTGACCTCCTGATGGTGAGAGAGAAACAGGCAAATAATGCCAAGTATGAAAATCCTGATTGTAGGAGTTCGTCTTTGTCATCGCCTTTTCCTAATTCTGTCCGGCACGCAGGAAGCCACAAGATTGGGAACGTTTCCGTTTCGGGTGTGCAATGATAGTATTCTGTCAACACATGCGGCGTGCCTCTCTTTGCCTGGAGCTGCCGGTTCTTTCGGATAGCGGGATGCCACGAAAGGAAAAGAAAGATGTCTTCAAGATTATTTCTACAAAGGCACTTCTTCGGTCTTGCCGCACTGATGGTCTGCGTATCGGGCTGGGGATGTTCCTCCGGTAACAATACAGGGGAACAGTTGCGGGGTATTGATGTGTTGGAGGAACGGGCGATGGCCTACGAGGCCTGGTTCAACGAATTTCATGTTTCTCCTTATGGAGGAACCGGATACGTCTATTTCGAGGAGCCGGACAGCTATGAGATCACGGGTTACTCCTTCGGAGACTCAACGATATGGACCGGGGCCTATCTCGCCGCTGAGGCGTTTCGCTATGCCGTGACCGGATCGTCCACCGCAAAAGCCAATGCGATTCGAACCGTGCATGCCCTCGACACCCATTTAAAGATCACCCAGGTTCCTGGTTTCATTGCCCGGCTCGGCGGGCCCGACGCATCCCCATGGAACGCCCATTATGTGGGCCACGACCGTTACGTGCAGGGCACCGGGGAGTGGGAAGGCTCCTTCTGGCTCAACAACACGAGCCGCGATCAGTACACCGGCTGGTTTTTCGGCATGGCCCTGGCCTATGATTTGATCGACGACGAGCCGACCCGCGAGATGATCCGGCGCGACGTGCAGGAGGTGATCGACGACATCCAGAGGGATCGCTACTGGATCATCGGCGAGAACGGCCTTCCCACGGATGCCGGACCCAAAGTCATCGCCATCATGCGGCTATGCTGGCACCTTGTCGCCGCCCATGTCCTGGACGACGAAACGTACAGGGACCGCTACGATGACCGATGGGATCAGGATCGGAACGAGATCGAGATCAGTTCCTTTTCCTGGATGAATAAGTACGACCAATACTACGGGCTCAACCTGAGCCATATGACCTACTTCAACCTGTGGCGCTTGGAGAGAGACCCTGATCGCCGGGCTGTTTATCTGGATGCCTTTCACAAGCAGGTACGGCCGGTGGTGGAGTTCACCCACAATGTGTTCTTTGATGAGATTTACCTGGCCCACTGCGAGCGGGCCGGTGAATGCCGGGCATACGACGTCACCCATGAGGACTTGCAGGCACAGATCCAGGATTTTCAGGACCCTCCCGTGCGAGACGTGCCCATTGAGGTCCCTGAACTACCCCTGGATCCTGCAAGTGTCTTTCTCTCCGACCTAATCGATGCACTGGACTTGCGGTGGCTGATCGATATCGAGCCGCAGACCCTGGACCCCCGGCCCGTGAAACACCGCTGTCCCCGCAGCTTCATGTGGCAGAAAACCCCTTACAATATCGACTGCCCGGGCGGTGACGGTACAGAGGTATACCCCGGCATCGACTTCATGCTTGCCTACTGGATGGGCAGGTATTACAGCCTGATCGAGCCCGGCAATCCCCATGAAATCTACTGGCCGCCGGACGAAAAGTGAGAAAATATCTACCCACGGCCAGGAAGAAATCGTAGCAATACGACGATTTCTTAAATGAAGTTCAAACAAGGGTGTGTAAATACGAAAATGATCAAAGGATAGGCATCGGTTCTAAAAACCCCAGGTTCTCTAATCTCGCCAGTTCATATTTCAGCATGCGGGCCCGTTCAGAAGGGATTGAAGGTAGCTATCAATTATTCAGAATCGGAGAGGATCGCAGCACGCTGAAGATATTGGTTTGAAATAGACTGTCAAAAATTCATTCCATACATGACAGAAGACTCATTTCCAACGATGCTTGCCAGAATGTCGACCAAGGCAGATTACCGTGTATCGAGGGGAGATCTGGTCTCCTCCCCTTCGATTGTCAAATGTAAGATCAAGTCTCTTCCAGGGCAACGAAAGAAACATGTCGATGGTTTCTGACCATCCTATCGAATGCGTCGTACAAGTACCCACGTGCACAATGGGATCAGGAGAAGCGCGATCGCGTTGAGCGGAACCGAACCACGCGAAGATCCCCTGTCCACTACCGAGGCGGCTCCCCAGCCCGACGAACCGCATTCATCGTCATCACTGTCGATTCGGCCGTCGCAGTCGTTGTCCAGCCCGTCGTCGCAGACCTCTGTGGCATCCGGATTCAAGGCGGGGTCGTCATCGTTGCAGTCCAGGCCGCCGCACAGGTCGTTCTGATACGTGTCGCTGTCGCTGTCCGGGCAGCTCCCCGGGAGGAGGGCCACGTCGAGCAGCAGGGCTTCGTCGGCAACCGTCACCTCAAAGGATTGCGGCACATAACCCACTGCACCCGCGGAAACAGTGTGGGAGCCGGGCAGGAGCAGCCGGTTGTAGCGTCCGTAAAGGGGCTCCGGGTTTCTCTGCTCTCCCTCGGCGAACACGATCTCCTCCACCCGGACCGTTGCCTCTGTCAAGGGATCCCCTGTACCTGCGTCGGTCACGTGCCCCTGAACAGAGGCCTCCAGCCCCCGCTCCAGCAGATACCGCCAGCCGGGGCGCATCCCTTCCATGATCGGCTGCACCTGACTGAACGGAGGCTGAAACGAGGTGCCGATCTCGGTGAGAAAGGCAAGGGCCCCGTGCTCGTTGTAGGCATCCTCAAAGCTCTCGCCACTGGCCGATGCCAGCCGGGTGGCAAAGCCCATCCGGGATGCATACTCGTCCCGAACCTGAAAATAGAGCCCCTGTTCCACCAGGGTGCCGCATAAATAGGGATAGAGGACCTCGTTCCCGGAGCTGTGATAGGAAACATAGATCAGGGGCTTCTCCCTCGCGAACAGGGCTTCCATGGTCTGGTTCTCTTCCTCGGACTCCGCGTAGGGTCCACGGTATGTGTCGCTGGAAGGGTTGGAGCTCGTTGAGCCGCACTGGCCCCAGAAGGCCGTGTAGTTCCGGTTGTTGTCCACGCCGATGGCGGCGGAGCCTGAATCCGGCTTCCGGTTCTTGCGCCACATGCTGTTCTCGTTGAAGACAAACTCCAGGCCATCCGGGTTCACCATGGGGACCAGCCAGATTTCATATGCCTCCACCCATGCGGTCACCTGCGGATCCGTTCCGTAGCCCTGTGTGAGCACGTCCATGATGTCCATAACGGCCACGGGGGTCATGAGCTCCCGGGCATGGTGTGCTCCATCCACCACGATGGCCGGTTCATCCTCGTTCACGAGGGGGTTGTCGGAGATCTTCAACGCGTAGATCGTCCGTCCCTCGTAGGTCAGGGGTGTGCCCAGCTCGTCGTTGAGATCCACACGCGCAGCGATGAGCGGGTAGTTCGATTCCAGTTCGGCCAGCCTGGCCTCCACTTCCTCGTAGTCAAAGTATCCCGGATCCACGGCCAGGGGATTGGAATCCCGGATGACCTTCAACAGGGTTCCCTTGGCTGCGAGCGTCCCCTGCTCCTTCTCGTCAAGCACGAGGTACACCACGGATCGGCCCTTGTCCCAGCCCGCCAGGTCGTATTCCCCATGGTAATAAAGGGGAAACTCCTTCTCGAAGTCATCCAGCTTCACCTCCACGAGCCACGAATTCAGGGCCTCCGCCGCTGCGGGGTCCCCGGATCCCGCAACCACGCAAACCGTGGAGAAAAGCAGTGCCAAAGATGCAAGCAGAAGGGAACGGATGTTCATGACTGACCTCCTTTTGGTGGGGTCATTACATTATAACAAACAATATTTATTGGGTAACCCCTGTGCTTACGCTGCACGCAGCAGCATGCTTCACGCAAGTAGCGGGAAGGGTGAAAATTTAGCTGAGGTTCGGGAAGGGGGAGGCTTGTTCGGAAACGGGACAGGCGTTTTGATTTCCATCTTTCAGGGCCTTCCTGTTACGTGCCTGATACCACCTGGACTACACCGGTGGTGTAGAGCAGGGACGTGTCCCAGTCCAGACCTCCTGGGAGACCCGGCAAGACTACCGCATCAAAGGAATCCCCCAGCGGCGCTGTAAAGTCGAGCAGGTCAAAGGTGTCGCCGAGCGTAGGGACCACACCGTTAGGCAGCTTCAACTCGAGCGTCCCGTCGAGTGTGAGGCCGGCCGAAGTCCCAAAAACCGCGGGACGTTCAGCGCTGACCACCAGACGGCCGTCCTGCATGACCAGGTCGCCATCTAAGGTCAACAACCCTTCTCCACTGAGGCTTAGGTGCTTCCCTGCAAGGTCTACACAGCCTTCTAGGGTCATTAAGGCCCCGGCTGCAACGTGAGCGTCTGCATGGCTGCCAAGGGTGATGGGTAGCTGAATCGTGTGCTGGCCACGCTCGCTGAGGATCACACCGTTGGCGACCTCGGCCTGGATGAGGAGAGAACCTGTACCGGCCAGGGTGTAGCTCCACTCGTTTCGGAAGCGGAGGCCTTTGATCTGAAGTGACCGGTCGAGGGTGACCGTGTCGTTCGTCACCTCCGCACTGCCGAAGATGGCGATCTCCTCAAAAGTGTCCGGCCTGCCCCAGTAGTACCAGTTCGTGGGCTCCTCCCAGGCGCTGGAGTCTGCCCCGATCCATGATCGATCCCCTGCGGCCGGCTGGTCGACAAACAGTTCGCTACCTTGAAACGGGACCGGTGCAGAGGGCACGGCATCGATGAAATTCCCTGCGGCATCGAATTTTAGAATGCGGCCTGCCTGTTCACGGATGTAAACGTTTCCATCCTGGTCCTGCGTCAAATCCACCGGGTCGCCCAGCGGTTCACCGGCGAAGGAGGAACCCAGGGGGAACGCACCCAGGGGCGCCCTCTCGTGCTGGGTCTCCTCATAGCGCAACACGCCGCCAACTTCCGCGTCCACAACGAGTACGTGGCTGGGGGCAAGGGTTCGGAAATCCTGAATGCGGTGAAAGGTCATGAGATTCGAGTCATGCCCTCGCGGCGGCAGGTTGGCCCCCACGTTGAAGGCGGTGCGGGAGACCACGGAAAGGTCGTCGCCGTCGAACTCGAAATTCAGGTACTGAAAGGCCTCGTAGTGAATGTTCGGGGAGTAGAGAAAGATCTTCTTCACGTCCCAGTGGATGAGATCCTTGGACAACAGCACGGCCGCGGTGTTGCGGATCATTTCCGGCTTGAACTGGAGAAAGAAATCGTCCTTGTGTGCGGGCAGGACCGGATTGCTCAGGACGTAGAAGCAACCTGAAACAGCGTCGTAGGCTGCACCGAACTTTTTTTCCGTTCCCGGCAGCTCCACGAAGTCGTTGTTCGCATCAAAGGTGAGGGTGCTGGGCGAAGCGGCGCGCAGCAGGGCCGTGTAGGGCAGCCCCTTCACCTTGGGCATGAGCACAACGCCCACATCCGGAGATGGGACGATCTGGCCCTCGGACCAGAACTCGAAACGCCCGTCCAGCCAGGTGCTGTCCTGGGGAACCGCGTTGCTGAGGGTCCACGAGTCCGCCCGCAGCAGGTCCGCGCCCAGGGGCGCTGAGATGACGCGGGTGCTCATGGCGACCCACAGACGCCCGTCGTGGACCACGGGACGATGCGGCGTGGTTGCAGGGGTGCTGTCCATCAGCAGCCCGCTGGTCTCGTCCACGGGTGTGGTCCAGGTGGCACCGGCGTCATCCGAGCGGCGGATCACCAGGTCCCGCACGTCCGTGGCACTTGCCGTGGGACCCATGATGTAAACAGCGCCCTCGTACTCGAAGAGCACGGACCAGAACTGGTCCTGCAGGGTGGCCGTCTGGGTCCAGGTCATCCCCTGATCCGTGGAGCGGAAGATCTTGGTGACGCCCGAGGTCTCCTGCGTGGAACCGTCCCCGAAGATGTCGTGGGATGCCACGTATTCCCCGCCGGGCAGGATCGCGATGGCAGGCGATCCGATGTACTTGTCATTGCCCGCAATGAGATCCAGGAGAGAAGGGGAAGGTTCGTGGTCGATCACAACGCCCGGCACCTCGTACTCACATCCCGCCCCCACGGACATGACCACCAGAAGGAAACAGAGCAGGGTTCCCCGGCGTCCGGCTCGGCTCCTCAATAAGGATGGAAAGCATTTCATCGCCTGCATGTGTCACCTTTCCCGTCCATGATACATCCAGCAGGTGTTCTAACTCAAGAAAGCATGTTTCACCAAAGGTTTTCGAGCCGCAGCAGAAGGCCTCAAGCAAGTTGCGGGTAGACCCTCGCTACGGAAACCTCCCGTGCTCTGGGTCTAGATTTCCTGGCGGCAGAGGTTATGATAAGGGCATGTGCAAAGCTATTTTCCAGGCATTCTTTCATCCAGGGGTTGAAGACACGGACTCCAGGTCCTCTGATTCCCGGTCAAGGGTTTTTCTGATCTTCCCGGCCGTTTTCTTCTTCATGATCTGCGGTCTTTCCTGTGCGGTCCACAAGGCCAAAGAAGCCCTGCCTCCACCGATCTCCATGCCTGAGCGATTCAGCGAGGCAGGTGAAGGAGAAGAGCCGCCCGGGCACTGGTGGGAGTCGTTCCAGGACCCGGAGCTCAACGTTTTGATACGGAAGGCCCTGGAGGACAACCTGGACCTCAGGCAGGCATGGGACCGGCTCGACCAGGCCCGTGCACTGGCCGGGCAGGCGGCATCGGCCCAGTGGCCCGAGATCACGCTCGAGGCGGGCGCCAGCCGGTCCCGGTCGGTGTTCTCTGGTGGTCAACTGGGAACCTTTGCCCTGGAATCGGATCGTATCCCCTTGACGCTGGGGGCAGCGTACGAGGTGGACATCTGGAAGCGGATCGCATCCCTGAAAAGAGGTGCCGTGCTCGACATGGAAGCCACGCGCCAGGACCTGGAGGCCCTGGCCATGACCCTGTCCGCCCAGGTGGCCGAGACCTGGATCACCCTTCTGGAAGAGGGCGCCCAGGTGGCGCTTCTCGAAAAGCAGATGGAAACGAACCGGACCTTTCTGGACCTCACAACGCTCCGGTTCGGCCAGGGGCTGGCCTCTGCGCTCGATGTGTACCAGCAGCGCCAGCAGCTGGCATCCACCCGTGCACAGATCCCCCTGGCAGAGTCCAGGCGCAAGGTCCTCTGCCACCAGCTGGCCGTTCTGCTGGGTGAGCCTTCGTACATGAAGAAGGATGCGACCCGGAGCCGGATGCCCGACCTGCCACGGGTACCGGACAGCGGGCTTCCCTCGAACCTGTTGAAGCGGCGTCCGGATGTTCGCAGGGCACAGCTCAGCCTTGGGGCGGCTGATCACAGGGTGGCCGCCGCCGTGGCGGACCGGTTCCCGGCCATACGGATCGGCGGCGAGACCGGTTTCGAGTCACGCGACTTCAACGAGATCGAAAACATCTTTGACAACTGGATCTGGAGCCTGATGGCCAACCTGACCTGGCCCGTTTTCGATGCAGGCAAGCGGAAGGCGGAGGTGGAGCGAACCAGGGCCGTGGTTCGTGAAAGGCTCCATGCCTATGGGCAGACGGTCCTCACGGCCATTCAGGAGGTTGAGGACGCACTCATCCAGGAGAGAAAGCAGGGGGAGTTCCTCCGGCAGCTGGAGGGCCAGGTGAGCCTTGCACAGGATACGCTTCGAGAGGCGCGAATGCGGTACAGGAACGGCCTGAGCGATTACCTGCCGGTCCTTGCCGCCTTGCAGTCTTTTCAGGAGCTGGAAAGGAGCCGGCTCACGGCCAAGCGGTCCCTGCTCTCGTTTCGTGTGCAGCTCTACCGCGCGCTGGGAGGGGCCTGGACGAACGAACTGGCTCCTCCAGAGGAGAAAGATCCCCCGGAAAAGGACGCCAAGGGTGATTCATGAATAAGAGAAAAATGATACAGGCTTTTCTGGTTCTGCTTGTTCTGGCCCTGGGCCTGTTCACCGCCCGGTGGCTGATTTCAAATCCGCCCAGGGCGGAGAGGAGGCAGGTGGAACGGCTTGCTCCCCTGGTCCGCGTTCAGACCGCGAAAAGCTCGCCTTATCAGGTTTTGATCACGGCCATGGGCACGGTTGTACCCGCCAGGGAGGTGAGCCTTCGGCCCGAGCTCACGGGCCGGATCGTCGAGCAGAGCCCGGGCCTGGTGCCCGGCGGGCTGTTCAAGGAGAAGGAGACGATCCTCGGGATCGACCCCCGCGACTACGAGATCGCAGTGATGCAGCGCGAGGCGGACGTGGAGAAGGCCCGCCTGGAGCTGAAGCTGGAGAAGGGCCGGAAACTGATCGCCGAGCGTGAGTGGAAGCTGCTCGATGCAGACATCCCCTCGACCCCGGAGAGCCGGGAGCTTGCACTGAGGGAACCTCATCAGAAGAATGCCGAAGCCGCGCTGTCCGCAGCCGAGAGTGCGCTGGAGCTTGCCAGGCTCAACCTGGAGCGAACCGTGATCAGGGCCCCCTTCAATGCACTCGTCAAGGAAGAGTTCGTGGACAAGGGTCAGCTGGTCACCTCGCAGACGAGCCTGGCGACCCTGATCGGAACGGACAGCTTCTGGGTGCAGGTCTCCATCCCTGTGGACAGGCTCAAGTGGATCCTGGTTCCCAGGGAAGGGAGTGGTGAGGGTTCCGGGGTCCGGGTGACACATGAAGCAGGGCCGGATGTGAGGATCGAGCGCAAGGGGCGCCTGGAGCGCCTGCTGGGGGACCTGGATCCGGCCGGACGCATGGCAAGGGTGCTCGTCTCCATCCACGACCCCCTGGGTCTGAAAAACGAGGCAGGCCTCGGTGATCCGGGCCTGCTGCTCGGCGCCTACGTCCGGGTGGAGATCGAGGGGAAAAGGATCGAGGACGTCTTTGTCCTGCCCAGGATCGCGCTGCACGAGGGAAGCCGGGTCTGGACCCTGGACAGCGAGGACCGGCTGGAGTTCAGGGATGTGGAGGTCCTGTGGCGAACAGAGGACAAGGTTGTTGTCTCCAGAGGAATCCGGGATGGGGAGCGGGTCGTCACCACCCGGATCGCATCCCCGATACCGGGCATGAAGCTCCGGGTCAGCCCGGAACCTCCACCCGGTGCAAATGAAAGCGGTTAAGAAGAGAGCGCCGACAATCCCGCTCGGGATGGTACCCGCATCAGGGAATGAAGCGGCAGCAAGGTCGTTCCTCAATCTTCTGATGAGAAAAGAGGTTTTTCGTCAGGTATGAATCCGGAAGAGCTGACAGGGGATGAGGGCCGGCAAAAAGGGGCCGTTGCCTGGATGGCGCGGAATCCGGTGGCCGCCAACCTGCTCATGCTGGTCCTGATGGTCGGTGGGGTCATCGTGGGCTCGCGTATCCAGCAGGAGGTCTTCCCTGAGTTCGAGCTGGACATGGTCCAGGTCCAGGTCCCTTATCCCGGGGCCAGCCCGGCCGAGGTGGAACAGGGCATCGTCCTTGCCATCGAGGAAGCGGTTCGTGGTCTGGATGGGGTCAAAAGGGTCACCTCGGAAGCCGATGAGGGTGGAGCCTCGGTGTTTGTGGAACTCCTGCTCGGTGCCGACTCCGGAAGGGCTCAGCAGGACATCAAGAACGCAGTGGACCGCATCACTTCCTTCCCCCAGGAGGCGGAGCGCCCGGTGGTCAGCCTCCTCGTCAGCCGAAGGGAAGTCATCTCCCTGATGGTCTACGGAGACCACGAAGAGAGGGTGTTGCGGAAGGTGGCCGAGGACGTGCGCGACGATCTTTTGCAGGACCCGAGGATCGTCCAGGTGGAGCTTCGCGGAATCCGGCCGCTGGAGATCAGCATCGAGGTCCCCCAGAGGGTGTTGAGGACCTATGGCCTGACCCTCGGGGACGTGGCGCGCGAGGTGGAGCGGGGCGCCCTGGAGCTGCCGGCCGGCGGCGTCAAGACCCGGGCAGGGGAGATCCTCCTGCGTACCCAGGAGCGGCGGGACCGGGGCATGGAGTTCGCCGATATTCCCATCGTGAGCCTGGAGGACGGCACCGAGGTAAAGCTGGGTGATGTGGCCGGGATCGTGGACGGGTTTGCAGATACCGACGAGGCGGCCTTTTATCAGGGCCATCCTGCGGTTCAGCTCGTGGTCTACAGGATCGGGGATCAGACGCCTGTGGAGGTGGCCGAGGCGGTCAAGGAGCATGCCAGGGAGATCAGCCTCGGTCTGCCGGAAGGAATCGATGTTGCCGTGTGGAGGGACTGGTCGGAGATCTACAGGGAGAGGATCAACCTCCTCCTGCGCAACGCCCGTCTGGGGCTGGTGCTCGTTCTGCTGCTCCTGGGGCTCTTCCTGGACATCCGCCTGGCCTTCTGGGTGACACTGGGCATTCCCATCTCCATCCTGGGCTCCATGCTCTTGATCCCCATGTTCGATGTTTCCGTCAACATGGTCTCCCTTTTCGCCTTCATCATAACCATCGGTATCGTGGTGGACGACGCGGTTGTGGTGGGGGAGAACGTTTATGAGAACCGGCAGCGCGGGTTCCCGTTCATGGAATCATCCATCCGGGGCGCGAGGTGGATCGCCTGGCCGGTCACGTTTTCCGTTCTCACCAACATGGTGGCCTTTGTCCCCATCTTCTCCATGGCCGGTGTGTACGGCAAGGTCTTCCGCGCCATACCTATCGTGGTCTGCTGTGTGTTTGCCGTGTCCCTTGTGGAGTCCCTGTTCGTGCTGCCGGCCCACCTCGGGCATCAGCGCCCCTATCGGCCCGACGGCCTGCTGGGTCCTGTTTTCAGGCTGCAGCAGCGGTTCAGCAGCCTGTTCGAAAGGGGGATCAGGCGGTTCTACACCCCCTTGCTTCGCGTGACCCTGCAAAACCGGTATCTCACCACGGCCGCGGGCCTGGCCGTGCTCGCAGCCACCATCGGGTTTGCCTGGGGCGGGCACATCGACTTCACCTTCTTCCCGAAGATCGACTCGGACCGTGTGGTGGCGGGCGTCACCATGCCCTACGGTTCGCCGGTGGAGGAGACCAAGGAGGTTCAGGCCGTGCTCGTGAAGGCGGCACAGAAGGTCCTGGCGCGGCACGGCGGGGAAGAGATTACCCGGGGGATCTTCGCCCACGTGGGCAGCGCCTCGTCGCGCCACGGCAGGTCCTCCGCCGGTTCGGCAGGGGTCGGGCACCTGGCAAACGTGCAGGTCTACATGGTGCCCAGCGACCAGCGCGAGGTCACGGCAGGCGATTTTTCCAGGGAGTGGCGTGAGGAGGTGGGGGATCTGGTGGGGCCGGAGTCGGTTACGTTTCGCTACAGCCTGGCGATCGGGGGCACATCGTCGCCCATCGACGTGGAGTTGAGTCACGCCGACGTGGAGGTGCTGGAGACGGCGGCCGAAGAGCTTGCCGGGGAGCTTCGCTCCTATGCGGGCGTACGCGACATTGACGACGGCTTTTCCCCGGGCAAGGTCCAGCTGGACTTCAAGGTCAAGCCGGAGGGCCGCAGCCTGGGGATCACGGCTGCGGACCTCGGCAGGCAGGTACGAAACGCCTTCTACGGGGCCGAGGCGCTCCGCCAGCAGAGGGGAAGGGACGAGATCAAGGTCATGGTCCGTCTACCCGAGTCGGAGAGGAGAAGCGAGTACGACGTGGAGGAACTGCTCGTGAGAACCCCGGGTGGAGGCGAGATCATGCTTCGGGAAGCCGCGTCGGTTCATCGCGATCGAGCCTACACGGAAATCCAGCGGGCCGATGCCCGGCGCGTCCTGAACGTGACCGCTGACGTGGTCCCCGGCGTGGCCAATGCGGAAAAGGTCCTGGCAGACCTGAAGAGGGAGGTTCTGCCGGACCTGACGGCACGGCATCCCGGGTTGACCTTTTCGCTCGAGGGACAGCAGCGGGACAGGCAGGAAAGCATGGTGAGCCTGCGAGGCGGCTTCTCGCTGGCCATGATCGTCATCTTTGCCATGCTCGCCGTTGCCTTCAGAAGCTATATCCAGCCGGTGATCGTCATGCTGGCCATCCCCTTCGGGATCGTGGGCGCCACGCTGGGACACCTGATCATGGGATACGAGCTGAGCCTCATGAGCATGATGGGCATTGTGGCCCTGGCCGGCGTTGTGGTGAACGATTCGCTCGTGCTCATCCACGCAACCAACGAGCAAAGGGGAAAAGGCGCCTCTCCCTTTGACAGCATCACCGCCGCCGCCGTGCGCCGGTTCCGGCCCATCATGCTCACCTCGTTGACCACCTTCTTCGGGCTGGCGCCCATGATCT
>CAZSUQ010000032.1:0-10303 GCA_964609935.1 uncultured Thermodesulfobacteriota bacterium
GCCGATTCCACGCGACGTAGAAAACGGTACCTGTGTTCGGAGCGCAGGGATGTGATGCGTTCCTCTGCAAAGGTGTAACGCCCCATGCTCTCTCCTTTGGAATTGGTTTGGGAAGGATCCTTCAATGCTCAACCCCTTTTCTTCCGGGGATACACGTCCTGGCTCGAGGCCGGGAAGCAACCTCCGAGATCAATGTTCGGAAAGTTCCTCATTCAGCACCGGGTCGCCATTCCAGCCCCAGGTCCTCGATCATGCCCTTGTCTTTGTCCACCCCCTGTCCTGCTGTGGTCAGGTAGTTGCCTGTCATGATCCCGTTCGCTCCGGCAAGGAAGAGGAGCGGCTGCAGGCTCTTCAGCACCACCTCGCGGCCGCCGCACATGAGGATATCCTGCTCCGGGAGGAGCACGCGCATTGCGGCAAGGCAGTGGATCGCTTCCATGGGGTTCAACCGGCCCTGTTTCTCCAGGGCTGTTCCGGGAATCGGGTTCAGGAAGTTCACAGGCACCCGGTCCGCCCCGATCTTCCTCAAAAGAAGGGCCAGTTCCGCCCTCTGCTTACGGGATTCGCCCAGGCCGAGGATGGCGCCCGAGCACACCCGAAGCCCGGTGTCCTGGGCCTCCCGGATGGTCCGGAGTCTGTCCTCGAAGGGGTGTGTCGTGCAGACCTCGCTGTAGAAGCTTTCAGCCGTTTCCAGGTTGTGGTGCAGGGTGCCAAGTCCGGCCGCCTTCAGCTCCTTGAGGAAGCCGGGCTCAACGAGCCCCAGGGAGGCGCCCACCTGGAGCCCTGTTCTGCTTCGGACCGATTCCACGATCCCAAGGACCTGTTTCTGCTCCTTCCTGTCCCCCAGGGAATGGCCGCTGGTTACCAGGCCGAAGCAGCGTGCGCCGTTTGCATCGGCCCTGGCAGCTTCCTCCAGGGCCTTTTCCTCGGTAACCAGTGGATATACATCGGCCTGGCTCTGGTGATGGATGCTCTGGGAGCAAAAGGAGCAGTCCTCTGTGCACGCGCCGGATTTTGCATTTACGATGCTGCAGAGGTGGACGCGCGTTCCAAACCGTTCCTCCCTGAGCCTGCACGCCCGGTCCACAAGTTCCCATGTGGGTGTCCGGTCAGGGTCGAACAGCTCTTCCGCCTCTTCCAGGCTGATATCCATGTTGTCGTTGAAGTCATATTTTTTCTCTGTTGCTTCCATCGTATTTCAATCTCCGTCCTGTCATTGGGAAACGTGGAGCACGGGGTCGGGGAAGGGGTGCGATCATGAATGGAATCATTGTGATATGAGCTAAGGGATGACAACCTCACTACTGGGGACACCATGCGAAGGGAATGCTGACACCTCTATCATGTGGGTTCCCGATTGTCAACCTTTGGTCAGGTAGGGGTTGACAATCAGCTGTTGAATGAACCCCTGGAGGCTATTGTAGAGCAGAGAGGAGCAATCGATGCCCTGTATCCCCATGGTTCGTCCATCGCTCGAGATGTCTGGAAGATCGCCCTTGCGATGAGACATCTGACCGCTGCAAAGCTCTATGCGATCCGGACGTCCTGGGCTGCGAGCCGCTGCTGCACCTTGGCAATGTTGACGTTGCCGATCTTGACGTTGTCGTGCAGGGACACGGCAGCGGCCACGCCGGCGCCCTGGCCGGTGACGCAGCAGCAGCACATTCCGCGCGTGGCCGCGTGGGAGATCCGGTCGCCGGCAACGGCCCTGCCGGCCACGAGCAGGTTCTCGACTCCCTGCGGCACCATGATCCCATAGGGTACCTGGAAGTAGCGGCCCGTGGTGGGCAGGTGCATCCGCCCATACCCGTCGATGAACTCGGGGCAAATGCCGATGGAGTCGGCAAACTGCGACTGGTTGTACACATCGTGTTCCGTGATCTCATAGCGTCCGGTGATCTTGCGCGACTCACGCACGCCCAGCGCCGGGGCGAAGGTCCTGAGCCTCGCTTTCTCGAGCCCGGGGGCGTATTTCCTCAGTGCCTGGATAGCCCAGATCGACCGCTCTCGGCCCTTCATTTCGGCTGCGGTAAGCTGCATCACGTCGGTGGGGTCCACACCGAACAGGTGGATCGTGTTCATGTCCGGCAGCTCGCCGAGGGCCGTGTACGTGCCGAACATGGTCATGTATTCCACATCGTCCTCCTCCGGGATTTCGCCGGCCTCCTTGGCCTTGCGGTAGGGCTCCACCAGGATGGGCGTTAGTTCCGGGATATCGCCGGGGTCACCGATCGTGCCGGAGTTGAGAAAGAGGTAGATCAGCAACCTAGTGAGGCCGGCGCCGCTCAGGCCGAACTGCATCGTGGACTCCATCAGCTCGGCGGGAGCGCTCTGGCGGTAGGGCGCGCCGGCGAAATGTGCCACGTCGGCGTCGCCGGTGCAGTCGATGACCCGTTTGGCGAGGATGGCCTGGCACCCTGATTTGCTCTCTGTGATGACGCCTTTCATGGTGGAACCGTCCATGATCACGTCCACGGCCCAGCAGTGCAGGATGGGCACCACACCCGACTCCTTGATCAGCGTGTCGGCGACCCATTTGAACAGCTCGGTCTCGAGGATCTCATACGTGGGCACGCCGTCAACACGCAGGCCGATGTTCTCGAGATACTTGTGAAACAGAGAAATGATGAAGTCAGGTACAGCACCGCGGGCCTCCTCGCCGAACACGTCGAGGGTTGCACCCATCTCTTTGGCCCGTCCCTCGTACTCGTGCAGCAATCCGCCGGCGTCCACGGTCTCGGCGAAGCGGTACCATGAGATGGAGCCCATGGTCTGCTGGGTGATCACCCCGCCGAGGGCGTTGTAGCGCTCAACAAGGGTGGTGCGCACTCCCTCGCGAGCGGCAGCCAGGGCGGCGGACAGGCCTGCCGGGCCTCCGCCGAGGACAAGCACGTCTGTCTCCGCGAGCACGGGGATCGTCTTTGCAGGCACGGCCACGTGGCCCTTGGGAATGGACGCGTCTGCATTGCTGTCCGTACCGCAGGACGGAACAACCAGGCCAGCGCCAAGCGCGGCACCGAGACCGAGGGCTTCTCTTCTGGTGAGTTTAGACATCGGACACCTCCTGATGTGAGTGCTCCAAGCCGGGGGCACGGAACCCTTTCGCGTGGCTGCGTACGGATTCGTCGCATCGCTCCTGCCGAGATCTTGGCAGGCCGATGGAAGAAATGCGTATTGTATAAGGTATCCTGTTGAATGTCATGAATGAAGCCTGTCATTGACACTGGGAAATGGTTTGAAAAAACGATGAATGTAGGTTGTCCCAATTGCAGGAACGTAGTGCATTCTCGCGTGTTCTTCTCACATTAGAATGATCTCTGTGTGCCCAACTGTGCCCGCCGTATCGAAGAAATCCTGAAACAACCTGACATTTTTCCCAACTTCCAACGAACAAAAAAGTATGCTAAAAACAGGTTACTTGACCGATTTTGATGAGATTTCTACTGAGGCCCGGATCCGACTCGAAATCAGGCGCTCTTATGAAGAAAAACCTTGGTCCGGTTTGGGCGTCCCTGCTCGTCTGTTTTTTCGGGACCGCCTGTCTTCCGGACAGCAATCACAAGGGATTCGAGACTGGCGATTTCAGCGGGTGGATGAAGGAGCTCGCCCAGCCCTACTCCGGGCAGATCGTGACGTCCCCTGTTCGCTGTGGCAGCTATGCAGCCCGCTTCGAGATCAGGGAAGGGGATGTAAATCCTCCTGTCATCGGCTACCGTGCGGAGATCCATGAACTGTTGTACTTCATCGCACCCATCGGCAGCGAGCAATGGTACGGGTTCAGCACCTACATACCTCTGGACTGGCCGGATCTCGACAACCGTACCGTGATCAGCCAGTGGCATGCCACCCCGGACCTGGGGGAGGTCTGGCGGAGCCCGCCTCTGGCGATCCGGTATACGGGTGGCCAGCTCACCGTTACGGGCCGATACAGCGCTGAGCCGATTCAGGACGAGAACGACGGGGTGCCCCTGGATCTCTACACACCCCCCGGGAGCCTTGAGAAGGGCGTGTGGCACGACTGGGTCTTCCACGTCCGATGGCAATACGAGGGGGAAGGCCTTGTGGAGGCGTGGCTCGATGATCTGCAGGTGATCGACTACGTGGGCCCCATCGGCTACAACGACCACCTGGGGCTCTGGTTCAAGTGGGGGATCTATCGCGACGATCACCCGGAAACCCAGGTGCTCTTTCACGACGACTACCGGCGCGGGAACAGCTACGAGGAGGTTGACCCAAAGGGTTGCGATGACCCCTGAGGATCGTTGAAGGGGAGGGCGTTCCGGTCACTGGACTGATGCCGGAGCGGTTTCCTTCAGAGAACAAAGAAAGGCAAGGGAAAACCTTCAGGGGACGGGCAGGCTGAAGGTTCCATGCTTTCGCCGTTCGCAGGAGAAGGCTTCATGCAATATGCGGGTTAGCCTCCCTGCAGGGTGAGATGGAACCAGAAGATGAGCATGCCCCAGACAAGGAATGGGGACAGGATGCCGATGACGAACGAAACCCGTTCCTTGGTGATGTTTTTTCTTGCCCATAGCCCAAGCCGCATATGGATCACCCCCTTTCCCGGGAATGGCCTGCGCGTCCTGGAATCAAACGAGCCTTCTCATCGGATGTAGGAATTTTCTCCAGGTTTCTATTTGATCACAGAAACCCATTATAGTCAAGAAAATATAATTCAGGAGGGATCTCCCGGCAGCGCAAGCCCGGGGTCGAACCATTGCAGGATGCGGTGGTTTTCATCTCTTGGGTAGGTGTGGGAGAGATCCTCCACCAGCCGGAAGCTGATCTCTGCACCGGCTTTTTTCAGGGCAATGGCCGCCTGCCTGGCGGTGTTTGCCGGAAACATCCAGTCCAGCGCCCCGTGGACCCAGTAGATTCGTCTCCCCTTTACGTTCGACAGTCCTGCTGGAGGCAGCACCCCTGAAACAGCCGCAAAGGCTGAATAAGGTGTGGACGGTTTCAGACTGTTAATCAGGGCAAAGGTTCCCCCGTCGGAGATCCCGGTGAGCAGGATGCGTCCGGTGTCCACATTCCACTCCCGGATGACATCTTCCAGAAGGCCGGACAGAGCTGTCCCGTCCAGGTCCGGGGAAAGAAGGGACCACGTGGTCTGCCTCGAGGTGGGTGCCAGGAGGAGGAACCTGCGGCTGCGTGCCTCGCGAAACCAGGCCCAGAGAAAATCCCTTCCATGACCGTACCCGCCGTGAAGGGCCACCACGAGCGGCCAGGCCCGGGTACCGTCATACGATTCCGGAACATAGAGCGAGACCATCCCGCGGGCGTAAGGATCCCCCTCCGGGCCCTGATGGCGAAGTCCCGTGTTGTCTCGAGGGGGCGGGTCAGGGTCGAGCCGGTCCACCCGGTCTCGAACCGGAGGCTCCAGAAAGAGCCGGTTCACAAAGGGGAGCACCTTCCTGTGGGCGTAAAGGACCTCCTGCGCCCGGCAGCACTTACGAAGGGCCTGCATGACCTGGACCACGGCCTGCTGCATGTCTGCTTCAGAGGAAACGGCGATGAGCCGCAGGGCCTCGGCAACCAGGGAAGCGGAGCGGTTGACAGCATCCCCGGCCGCTCCGGACACCGCATGGGAACCGTGGGCCTGAAAGTCGCCGTACACCCTCCCGAACGCCTCGGCCCTGGGGAGAAGAGCCTTGTTGAGGTGTGAGATCAGGGGTGGATGAAATCTGCGCTGCAGGGTTTCAATGCCTTCCAGCACCTCCACCAGCGCCAGGCAGAGAGGTTCGAGGCTCATCGCTTGAATGTTCCCATCAGAACCGCTTTCCCGACCACGTGTCCTTCCATGGCCTGAAGCAGGTCGTTCTTTTTGAGACCGGGGCCCACATGGAGGTTCCTGTCCAGATTCCTCAATGCCCAGGTTAACACAAGCCCGAGATAATGATCATGAAAAAGAATATTGAAATGTACGATCAATGTACCGTGCAGGCGTTTTCCTTACACGATGTATTTTGATATGTTTCCTTCATGAACCTTCCTGGCCGTGAACGATATTCGAGGAAATGATGTTTTCAATCCAAGGAGGATGAACATGGACCTGGACCGGCCTTACTGGAACATGGAGATCGAGTCAAAACTGAACACGCCGGAGATGCGGGAGAGGCAAAACGACATGTTCGTCAAGAACATCAAGGCGATGTACGACAAGATCCCGCTGACCAAGAAACGGATGGACGAGGCAGGGGTGGACCCCTCGAACGTCCAGAGCCTGGACGACCTCCAGCGGATCCCGGTCTACGGCCAGCCGGAGATGCGGCAGCTCATCATGGAGGTGGGCTTTGACATGCAGAAGATCCTGGACCTGATCATGGGGGACTCGGCGGACGACATCTATGTCATGGCCGCCACCTCCGGAACCACGGGGATGCCCACCCCTTACCCGGTGGTACGCGCTGCCCTGCCCATGATGAGAGAGGTGAACAACCGCATGCTCTGGCGTTGCGGGGTTCGGCCCGGGGACAAGCTCGTGCTGGCCTTTGGCCTGAGCATGTTCCTGGCCGGTTCTCCCACACTGATTGCCCTTGAGGAATTTCCGGGCATCACCATCATCCCGGTGGGTGCCGAGGCCGGTACCGCGAGGATCATCAACTTTTCGCGTCTATTCGGCGGAGACGTGCTCATGTGTACGCCGTCGCTTGCACTCCACATGATCGAGAAGGCGCCCGAGATCATGGGGGAGGGCGTCAAGGCCCTCGGGTTCAAGATCCTGCTCTGCGGCGCAGAGCCCGGGGCCGGGATCCCCGAGGTGCGCAAACGGATCGAGACCGAATACGGGGCCAAGCTTTTTGACGGTGGTGCAGGCGTGGGCGTTTCCTGCGACCATCCCGAGTACCAGGGCATGCACTGGATCGGGGATGACATGGTCTACTACGAGCTGGTGGATCCGGACACGGGGAAACGCGTGCCCCTGGAGGACGGGAACACCGGGCTCGGGGTCTTCACCACATTGACCGCGGAAGGCGGCGGCCTGCTCGGGCTGCGCATGACCCTCGGCGACGTGCACCAGGTCTTCACCTCGCCCTGCCCCTGCGGGCTGTCGGGCTTCCGCTACAAGATCGTGGGCCGAACCGACGACATGCTCAAGATCAAGGGGGTGATGGTCTACCCGGCCCAGATCAAGGATGTGGTGGAGTCTTTTGTGCCCAGGACAACGGGCGAGTTCCGCATCCTTCTGGACGAGCCCCCTCCCAGGGTCGTGCCGCCCGTCAAGCTGAAGATCGAATACGGGGCGGACGTACAGAAGGCGGATCTGGAGCAGCTCAACAAGGAGATGGTGGAGAAGATGCACCAGCTGGTCAAGATCAGCCCCCAGATCGAGTGGGTCGAACCCCAGACCCTGGAGCGGTCGGACAAGAAGACCCAGTACATCGAAAAGCTTTACGAGAAATAGTACCCTTCTTTGTGTAGAGGTCGATGAAAGGAATTTGCCTGACATGGAAACCCGTGGGTCTCTGGAAGAGGGACCCCGGTTTTTTCTTCTCATCAAACAAAGGACTGCACAATGTTTGGAGGAATCGGTCCGACCGAAATCATCATTGTCCTTGTGATCGTGCTCGTTATCTTTGGAGCAGGGAAACTGCCTGAGATCGGATCCGCCCTGGGCAAGGGGATCAGAGGCTTCAAGGATGCCGCCAATGGCGAGGAGGGTTCTGACGATGGCCTCTTAACCGGGAACAGCTCGGAAGCTGAGGAACCCCCTGCCGAAGAGAAGCCGGGTGAAGGGTCATAAGGCAAAACCAGATTTTGTCGAATCCCACTTCATCCGCTTCAGCTGAAATGACGGGGTTTAAGCTGGATCGATGATTGTTGGTCCTGCCAAGTCGTCACTGATTTATCTTTTGTGTTTACAGCAAGTTGCTTATGACACTTAAAGTAAATTATTATTTTATCGAAGAGGTCTTGATCCCTCTTCCCTACCTATGCATCACGTGACCTATCCGTGCTCAAGACTTGAAACGCTCTCCTACCTTTTCTCGGAACCTTTCTGGAACAACTCGCTTTCATTTATCAAGCCCGGTCCTCTGGACCGGGATTCTATTTTTTTGTTGACAAGGGCTTACCGGATCTTGTACGATTAATTGGTCAGACCAATTGTCGGCGTTGTATAGACAGCATTCATTGTCAGGAAACCGTTCAAATGCGTCTTCCGGAAAAGGTCGCACGTTCCCTCGAAAAAGCCATCCTCAGGGGGGAGTTCCCGGCCGGGAGCCGCTTCCCGCCGGAGAGGGAGCTCACCGAGCGTTTCGGTGTGAGCCGTTCCACGGTGAGGGAAGCCGTGGGCAAGCTCGCCCAGCTGGGACTGGTGGAAACCCATCCGCAGAGCGGGACCTATGTGACCAACTACCTCACCGAGGGATCCCTGGATCTCCTGATGCACCTGATGAAGCACAGCGAGACCGTGGATTCGGGCGTGATCCTCTCGCTCATGGAATACCGCAAGATGAGCGAGCTGTTTGCCGTGCGCAGGGCGGTCCGGAATGCAACCGACGAGGACATCAAAGGGCTTTCCGGGATCGTCAAGCAGGCGACGCGAATGAGCGAAAGCTACAAGGACGTCGGCGAGTGCGACTACGCCCTACACAGCGAGATCATGCGCCTGACGGGCAACCTGATCCTCCAGCTCCTGTTCAACTCCTTCAAGCCCGTGTACCGCTTCTACGTCAACTTCTTCTTCCGCCTGCCCGGTGCAACGCGCACCACCCTTTCCCAGCACAGGCGGCTGGTCCGCGCCTTTTCGGATCGGGACGAGGACGCTGCCGTATCCGTCATGGAAGAGATGCTCTCCTACGGGGAGAAAAAGGTCATGGAGGCCCTGGATATCCCGGGCGGAAGAAAAGAGGACGCCTCGAAGGAGGCGCCGCTGAAGCTCGCCACATCCAATAAATAGGCAAGAGAAACGAAAAGTTCGATAGACGCAATCCATACACGAAGGAGATCCAACATGTCGGCACAGTGTGCAGCCCCGAAGGTTGAAATGTGGTCACCCTCGGAGAAACTCACGCCCCGGGTCGCAAGGCTCCGGGAAGAGTACTTCTCCTTTAACGAGAGAGACTACTTCAGGAACGAGGTCATGTCCTTTTCCACCGGGCAGCCATGGGACGTTGTCTACACCGAACACACCTGGTGCATCGTCCCCGAGGTCATTCCCTTCCTGGCCGCCTTCAAGACATCCCTTCTCGTGGATGCAGATGTGGTGCCCCTGCAGGACTCCTTCTGGAAGGCATCCAGCCAGGTCCGACGGGCCCTGTTCTTCAAAGAGATCGTGGAGAAGCACCTGCCCCTGCACGTGCTCGAGGGAGAGCTCATCGTGGGGGGGCAGTTCAACACCGCCCTTTCCAGGACGTTTACCAGGAGCGAGGCCAGGACATACAACCGGATGGAAAAGAAGTACGTCAACAGGCTCAAGGAGGTGGATGCCCTCGGGTATGGAAATGCGGGCGCCACGGCAGGACACCTCATCCCGGACTACCCCACGGTCCTTCGGATCGGTTTCAAGGGACTGAAGAAGAGGTTCGAGGAGGAACTCGCCAAGGCGGGCTCGGAACCCCACCGCGACCTTCTCAGGGCCCTGATCATCAGTACAGAGGTTCCGCGCATCCTGGCCGGGAGGTATGCGGACAAGCTCAGGGAGATGCTCGTGAAAGAGTCGGACCCGGACCGCCAGCAAGAGCTCGAACAGATGGCCGGCATCTGCGACCGGGTGCCCTGGGAGCCGGCGAACGGGTACTGGGAGGCCCTGCAATCCCTCTGGTTCACGCACATGCTCATCATGGCCGCCGAGTCCTATCCCGGTCCCGGCCTCTCCTACGGCCGGTTCGACCAGTACATCCATCCCTACTTTGAGAAGGACGTCTCCTCCGGTGTTCTCGACGAGGCTTTCGCCAAGGAACTCCTTGGATGCTACTTCATCAAGAACAACTACGCGTACGACTATCAGGGGAGGGTGGGGAACAACCAGGGGATCAACTCCTCCTTCGGGCAGTTGATCACCCTGAGCGGAATGGGCCCCCAGGAAGAGGATCTCACCAATGACTTCACTTACCTCTGCCTGGACGTGATCGAAGACGTCAACATGCTGGAGCCCAAGCCCAATGTCCGGCTGCACAAGAAGTCCCCGGAAAAGCTCCTCCGGAGGGTGGTGGACATCGTGGCCGAGGCACAGGGGGCACCCTTCCTGCTGAATTTCGACGAGATCAGCATCAAGGCCCTGGAGTGGATGGGGCTTCCCAAGGACAAGCTCTGGGACTATGCGCCCGTGGGATGCCTGGAGAACACCCTGCAGGGGAAC
>CAZSUQ010000032.1:10313-16789 GCA_964609935.1 uncultured Thermodesulfobacteriota bacterium
GTGGACGTGAACATCAACCTGGCCAAGGCCGTGGAGCTGGTGCTCTACAACGGCAAGGACCAGGAGACCGGCAGGCAGGTGGGGCCCAGGACCGGGGATCCGCGCTCCTTCAAGCATTTCGAGGATTTCTACAAGGCCTACGAGAAGCAGACCCTGCACATCATGGAGAAGCTCATCGAGATCTACAACTTCTCGGACGAGATCCGCGCCCGCTTCGAACCGGTCCCCTACCTCTCCACCATGGTGAGAGGCTGCGAGACAAACGGAAAGGATGTGAACAGGGGAGGGGCCGAGCACAACTTCATCACCATGGAAGGGATCGCCCTGGCCACCACCGTGGATTCCCTGCTGGCCGTGAAGAAACTCGTATTCGAGGAGAAGAAGGTCTCCATGGACGAGTTGATCAGGGCCATTGATGCCAACTTCGAAGGGCTCGAGCCTCTCCGGCAGCAGCTCGTCAACAAGGCGCCGAAATACGGGAACAACGACCCGGATGCGGACGCCTTTGCGAAAAAGGTCTCCCACTTCTGGTCCAAGGAGGTCATCAAGTACACGTCCCCTTACACGGACAGGCGTTACCGTGCGGGCTACCTTTCCTGGAACTACTGGGTCAGCTATGCGCCCAGGACCGCTGCAACGCCGGACGGGCGCAAACGCGGCTCCTTCCTGTCCAACGGTGTGTGCCCGGTGAACGGTGTGGACAGGCAGGGACCCACCTCCGTGATCAACTCGGTGGGCAACCTCGACCTGGAAACGATCCCGAACGGGGGATCCCACACCATCAGCCTTTCCCCTGCAATGATCAAGAGCCAGGAGCAACAGATGAAACTTCTGGCGTTGCTTCGCACCTACATCGAGCACGGGGGGAGCGCGCTTCAGATCAACATCCTGGATGCGGGTACACTGCGAAAGGCGCAGAAGGAGCCGGACGAATACAAGAATCTCCTTGTGCGCATCACCGGGTACAATGCGTACTTCGTTTCCCTGGGCAAGGAGATCCAGGACGAGATCATCACGCGCGAAGCGCACAGGGTCTAGCCGGCCATCATGGTCGCATGACCCCTCCCGTGGAGAACAGTGGAGAGGGATCCCCAAACACAACCGTACAGATCCAATGGAGGCATGATGGGTGCTCAGCTGGACGACCGGCTTTATGAGGCGTTGATGGGTGACATGACCCCCAAGTTTCTCGCCACCAAGGACGAGAGCCAGGTGCCGAACGTGGTGCCCATCATCTCCATCCAGCCCTATGACCGGGAAACCCTCATCTTCGGCAACTTCCTCATGTGGAAGACCGAGCAGAACCTGGCGAAGAACGACCAGGTGTCGGTGACCGTGATCACAGAGGATCTCTACGGGGCCACGATCCGCGGCGTGTTCACCGGTTTCCAGAAGGTGGGAGAGTACGCAAACATCATCAGCGCAACACCGCACATGAGGTACAACGCCTACAGCGGCATCCGCAGCGCGGGGTCCATCCGGATCCAGGACATCTCCGAGCCCTTTCAGTTCTCAAAGCTCGAGCTCCTGTCAGGGCTCGTGCAGTCAAAGATCCGGCGGCTGGGGGCAAAGAGGTACTCCCAGGGGAAACGCGTCATGCACCCGGTGGTGGAGGGCCTTTTCGCAAGAGCGGTGGCAGTAAAGATCCTCTCTTTCCTTGACCGCGACGGCTTCCCCGTTGCCTTCCCCGCCATGTCCATGCAGCCGGCCGCTCCCGACGTTCTCGTCTTTCCCAAAAAGCAGATGCTTCCCGGTATGCCGTCCATCAGCGAGGACGCCCCAGTTGCCGCCTCCATCATCACCATGGAGCCCATCGCCTTCCAGCTCAAGGGAACCTACAGGGACATGGACGAGAAGTGGGGGGCTGTTCTGCTCAACGAGGCCTTTCACGCATCACCGCCGCACATGGGTAAGAAGATCGCCTGATCATGCGGATGCACTGGTAGGTTGCGCCTTTCTGTCCATCAGCCGGTTGATCGGCAAAACATGCAAAGGGGACAACCCAAAACCACACAGATAAAAACATATGATATCAAATAGTTAATAAAATAACTTAAAGTAATATATTATGTATTTATCCGGATGTGAACCCTTCACCATCCAGCCGAAATGACAGGCTTTCAGCCGCACTCAAATTCAACTGTCCCTGCATTCCATCTCATAATTACGGTGACATTCCTTTACTGCATTCTTCCACTGAGATTCTGGCCGCTCTGTGCGCCATGGATCCGGTGTGTACCGTTGCCAGAAACCCTGGCCGTGTGATATGTCGGTGCAGGGTTCCAAATGATTATTCCTGAATGATGAAGAGGGATGAGATGAGTGAGAAGCGTGTTGTTGTGATTGGGGCCGGGCTCGGGGGGCTCTCCGCAGCCGCGAATCTGGCAAGGAACGGCTTTCAGGTGGATCTCTACGAACGCCACCATGCTCCGGGTGGGTATGCCAACAGCTTTGTCCGCAACGGGTTCGAGTTCGAGGCCTCCCTGCACGAGTTGAGCGGCATCGGGCCGGAGCACAACCGGGGGCCGTGCTATCGCGTCCTGGAGGCCTGTGACGTTGCCCACAGGGTGGAGTTCCTTCCCATCGAGGAGTTTTACGCCTCCATTTTCCCTGACTTCAAGGCGGTCATCCCCCTTGGCTGGGAGGCTGCGGAAGAGGCCTACTGTGAGCTGTTCCCCAACGAACGGAAGGGGATCAGCCGCCTGATGCATTTCATGCGGAGCATGTTCAATGAACTGCAGTGGTTGACCAAGGGTCCAGGTCCCATGGCCATGCTCTCGTTCCCGGTGAAGGGCTCCCGTCTCATTCGCTCCTTCGGCCTGACCACATCCCAGGCCATTGACCGGGAGATCACGGATCCGCGCCTGAAGGCGCTCTTCTGCAATGTGTGGGGCTACTACGGCCTCCCGCCCTCCCGTCTCTCCTTCATGTTGCTGGCCATGGGGAACGCGTCCTACTTTGAGTACGGACCCTACCACATCAAGGGGACCTCGCAGGCCCTGGCCAACGCCTTTGTGGCGTCCATCGAGGACCATGGAGGCAGGGTCCACCTGGGAAACGGTGCGAAAAAGGTGGAGGTCTCCGGAGGCAGGGTCACGGGCGTGATCACCGAGCACGACGAGCGGGTTCCTGCTGACTTTATCGTGAGCAATGCCAACCCGGTCCACTGCTGTTACGACCTGATCGGTGCTGAAAACGTGCCGGCCTCGTACCTGAAATCCCTGGGCGAAGGCCGTATCGGGGTGTCCTCGTTCAATGTCTACATGGGCCTGGACTGCCCTGCCGAGGATCTCGGGCTCGAGTACCACGAGATGTTCGTGAACGACAGCTATGACATGGACGAGCACTACCAGGCAATGTTCCGGATCGGCAGGCAGAAGTACTATGTGATCACCAGCTACAATGCCAGCGACCCGGATTTCTCCCCACCGGGCACCTCGGTTGTGGTCCTCACGGGACTGCACGATTTCGAGGCCTGGTCCAGGGTGCCGCCCGACCGTTACGTGGAGGAGAAGACGCGCATGGCCGGCGAGATGATCGATGCGGCCGAGGAGGTGGTGCCCGGGTTGAAGGACCACATCGCCGTGCTGGAGACCTCCACGCCCATTACCAACATGCGTTACAGCGGAAACCCCGGGGGATCCATCATCGGGTATGACTACGATACCACGGGCAGCCCGATCATGAGGCTCCCCAACCGGGGGCCCATTGAAGGCCTCTTCTTTGCCAAAGCCTGGGTCCGCCTGGGCGGTGGATACGAGCCCTGCATCACAAGCGGATTCCTGGCCTTCAGCGAGATCATGAAAGACGTGAGGGGAGCAGGGACCCTGGAGAAGCTGTTCCCCACCCTGAATTTCTGACTCAAAAGAGCATTCGCGAGGCTGGTACCTTGAAGGAAATATATAAAACATTTTGCTTCAGGCGAGCCTGTTAGGGAGATGAGATGGTACTGAAAAACATAGGGCAAATCGTTAGCGACGTTGCTTTTGCAGGGCTTGTGGTGTCACGAAAGATCGTTGCCCAGAAACTGGCGGACGAGAGGAACATTGCACCGTCCATGGTGTCCGACCTGGTGGGCAGGCTGCACCCGCAGCGGATCAGGGTCAGGGTGGCAGAGATCATCGTGGAGACGGCCTCAACCAGGACCTTTCGCCTGGTGCCCGTGGACGGCCCCTTTCCGCCCTTCAGGGCCGGCCAGTTCGTGAACGTCTATCTCACGGTGGACGGCGTGAACACGAGCCGGCCCTATACCATCTCTTCCTCCCCAACACGGGGCGGGACCCTGGACATTACCGTGAGGAGGATGACTCAGGGGTTTGTGTCACACTTCCTCTGCGACCGGGTGTCCGCGGGCGACACGTTGGAGATATCCGGCCCTGCAGGCTGCTTTCACCACGAACCTCTCGTGGATTCGGAAAGCCTCGTGTTCCTTGCGGGCGGATGCGGGGTCACGCCTTTCCTGAGCATGATCCAGCAGGCGGCCGACCGGAAGTCGAACCTGGAGATGCACCTCCTCTACGGGAACCGGGTACCGGATGACGTCATCTTCAAGGACCAGGTGCTCAAGCTGGAAGACGGCATGGACAACCTCAAGGTGGATATCGTGGTCAGCGAGCCCCCTGACGGTTATGACGGGCTCACCGGACTCATGGACGCGGAGATGATCCGGAGCCGTGTCGGCGATGTGCAGGGAAAGACCTTTTTCCTCTGCGGGCCCCACGCCATGTACGATCTCTGCCTGTCCGCCCTCAGGGAGCTTCAGGTCCCGGACCGCCGGATCAAGCGGGAGCTTTCCGGTCCCCTGCCGGACATCACCCAGGTAAAGGACTGGCCCCGGGAACTGAGCAGCGACAGGACGTTCACCGTGACCGTGGACGGGAAGGACATGGGATTCGAGGCCGCCTGTAACGAACCCCTGCTCAACTCCCTGGAGAGAAACGGGCTGGCCGTGGATTCCCTGTGCCGTTCGGGGGAATGCGGGGTGTGCAGGATCCGCCTGCTGGACGGCAAGGTCTTCATGCCTGAAACCGTGGCCCTTCGGAAGACCGACGCGGTTTTCGGCTACATTCACTCCTGTGCGGCATACCCCGTAAGCGACATCACCATCCGCCTTTAACAGGGCGTCGAAAAATGCCCGCCTGCTGCGTTCGGCTCGTCCCTCGTCGCTGCTGTCAGAGGATCAGGGTCACGATCCAAATGACCAGGACCAGGAATGCCACGAACCCCGGGCCCACCCAGGAAGTGAAGAGATTCCTGGGTATGTTTATCCTGAAGTCCACCGCATCGTGGGGGCACGTCTCCGCGCAGCAGTAGCAGGTGATGCACTTCGGTTTGTGCCAGACCGGGACCTCTCCCTCCCTGGGCTCAACCGGGGGTGAGATGGCCTCTGTGGGGCAGTTCTGCCAGCATGTGCCGCACCGTACACACCTCTCCCTGTTGAAGGACACCGAGGCGCGGAAGATCACGTCTGCAATGTAATCGGTGACAGGCTGTGGGACATGAAACGGCACCCATGCGGTGAGCGGTATCTTGAAGGGCCTTTTCACCTCTTCGATGGACCTTCCCACGACCTGTGCCTGATCAAGGGACAGGGTGCCGAGCCCCTTGTCCTGGGACTTCTTCAGGTGCACGACCTTTTTCGGGTCGAGGTCGATGATCCTGCAGACAACGGTGTCCAGGAGAACCGGATCGTACCCGGCCAGGATCAGGTCGAGCTTCACCACGTCGCCCGATGCAGGGCCTCTCCCCTCCTGGCAGAGGTAGCCGTCCACCACGGTGAGCTGTGGCTTGAAGGCGGAATAGATGTCCGCCAGCGCAGCGGAGAACCTGTCCAGCGTGGGGAACCGTGCATGGGTCTTGGACTTGTTCCCGATGATCAGGGCCCCGAACATGTTCTTCACGGAACAGGTGAGCGTGCACTGGCCGTGCGTCTTGATCTTGGGCAGGTTGATGATGATGTCCGCCTCCTGCAGCAGGGTGCTGCTGACGATCTCGTCCAGCACCAGAGGGTCCGGCACCGGGTATCTCTGTCTCGGCGTCTCCTCGAACCCAACGGCCGTGACCTCCTCGGCTTCGCAAACAGCCAGGAGGCCTGACACCTTCATGCTTTTCCGGGTCTGCCCGGGCGTGATCCCATTGCAGGAATCCGCCACGCAGATTTTTAATGGACTGAACTGCTTCACCCACTGAATGACCGCACGGAGAATCTCCGGGTGCGTTGTTGCAGCCTCTTCCGGGGGCTTGGCCATGAGCACGTTCGGTTTGAGGAGCACGGACATGCCTTCCCTGCTCATCAGCCTCTCCGCTCCGATGGCATCCAGGGCCGCAAACACCGCGGAACGGATGTCCTCCCGCTCGATTCGCTCGATGGCCAGCAGCTTTTCCGGGTCGTTGGAGGGCATAAAAGGATCTCCGGTTAAAGATTGGGGGAAAGAATCATTCTACCCTGTCCCGCTCCCTGTTCAAGGATTCAGCCT
>CAZSUQ010000033.1:0-16641 GCA_964609935.1 uncultured Thermodesulfobacteriota bacterium
AGAACGATTCCCTGGGCCGGTCCTACTACACCACCACGGGAGCCTACGACGAATCGATCAACGGCGACTACGACGTGATCGTGAGCAAGCTTTCCAGCGACCTGTCCACATTGGTGGCCAGCACCTTCGTGGGCGGGGCAAACTACGACTCGGGCACCACCATGGAGATCGACGCCTCGGACAACGTGGTGGTTGCGGGCCTGACCTCGTCCCCGGACTTCCCTGCCACCACGGGAGCCTATGACGAAACCCACAACGGAAGCACGGACGTGTTCGCCCTCCGTCTGAACAACGACCTGAACGCCCTGATGGCATGCACGTATCTCGGCGGGTCGCACATGGAGACCCACTTCGAGACCGGGATGAGCCGAGGCCCGGACATGGACCTGGATGGGGAGGGGAACATCTACCTCACCGGGGTCACCTACTCCAGCGACTTCCCGACCCCCGGCGGCGCCAAGACCTCCAAGGACAGCGAGGACGAGGTGTTCGTCGCCAAATTGAGCGACGACCTGACCGCCTTGATTGCTGGCACCTACCTGGGAGGAGACCAGAACGACCGGGGCACGGCCATCGCCGTGGATGCCTGGGGACACGTGTTCGTGGCCGGACACACCGAGTCCATCAACGACCCGGTCAACTGGCCCACGTCGGACCCGTTCCCGGTCACCCTGGGGGCCTACGACACAACCTTCAACGATCACTATACGGCTCTCATCAGCGACGGCTTCGTGAGCCGATTTTCCTCTGACCTGGACGTGCTGGAGAAGAGTACCTTTCTTGGCAGCAGCCAGATGGACCAGATCCGGGCCATCGCCATAGACCCGGCCTTTGGCTACGTATATGTAGGGGGATATACCAACTTCATTGTCGAGCCCTACTTCCCCACAACAGAAGGGGCATTCGACGAAACCTTGAACGGGGCCTACGACGCCTTTGTTAGCAAGCTGGACAACAACCTGGCCACGCTGGAGGCGAGCACTTTCCTTGGGGGTTCGGACAGCGATGAACGGGTGGAGGGGTTGACGCTCGACGGCGCGGGAAACGTCTGGGTCACCGGGTACACGTATTCAGACGACTTCCCCACCACACCGGGCGCCTACGACGATGTCACCAACTTCAGCAACAAGGATGTATTCATCAGCAAGCTGGACAAAGACCTGGAAACGCTCATGGAGAGCACGCACATCGGGGGTACGGACATCAACGTGGCCATGGACATCCAGGTTCGTTCCACGGTCCTGGAACTCCCCGGCGTGGAATTCCCCGAGGTCCTCGACGACCGGCCCACGATCTACATCGCAGGGTACTCCAAGAGGGGCGCCACGCCCTCGTCCTACTACCCCACCACGCCGGGAGCTTTCGACAGGGTTGCCCACAACTACGACGTGTTCGTCACCGTTTTCGGGGAGACGCTCGCCGAAACCGAGCTCATCACCTGCACAGAGAAGGGCGAGCCCAAGGACCTGTTCGCGTGTGGGGACAACGTGTACGTGCGCGGGGTCGGGTTGCACTCCAGCACGGACTACACGTTCTACATCCTGCCTGCCGGCACCGCAGCGGAGAGCTACGACCTGGCGGCAAACGCGGGGCTCGATCCGTCCGGGGCCCAGGAGACTAACGGAACCAACGGCAGCGGCTGGCTGAACCCCACACTCATCTGGGTCGTGCCGCCGGACTATGCGGGCGCCAACGATTGGCAGGTGGTGGCCGACAACCAGGGGACCGGCACGTCCGGTGTCTACCACGTGGCGTCCGATGCCATCGACACGACCCTGTCGCTGGCCCCCCTGGTGACGATCCCGGATGTCTGCCTGGGATCGATCCTGTTGCTGCTGCTCAATTAGGCGGAAGGGCCTGTGTACCGGGCTAGACCCAGCAGTTCGGGTTTCAGCCGGATGCAGGCCAGATCGTCTCCTCGGTCACCGGCAAGGGAACCCATCCGGCAAGGCTCACGGGTCTGGGCCAGGAGTCAAGCTTTCTTGAGACACAGCCATACTTGATGTTATTGTGTTATGACATCGAGCGGAATCCCTGCCGGAGGGTTGGGGCAGGCCCAGGAGGTGTTCGCATGCCCCGGAGAGTTGCACCACGAGTGTCCGTTGAATGGCTGCTTTTCGTTGCCCTCGTTGCGCTGACCGGCTGTTGCAACAGCGAGGATCCATCCTGGACCCCCTTGTTTCAAGGGATTGAATACGCCCACATCATTCCGTGTCAAGACGAACCTCTTCAGGTCCACGTGCTTCGCGTAGACCTCTCCCACCCGGAAATCGTGTTTCTCGCAACACCGGCATCGGGAACCCCGGGCATCGAGGCGTACTCGCTCCGTACCGGCAGCTTCCTCACGGCCCACGACCTCTCCGTTGCCGTGAACGCCTCCCCCTTCCACCCCGTGGTCTCGCTGGAAGGAGAACCGCAGGATATTGTCGGCCTGGACATATCATCGGGCGAGCTTGTCTCGGAAGCCGAGTCCGGGTATGCCGCCCTTCTGATCACGGAGGACAACCACGCAATCACAACGAACCCGCCCTTCGAGTTGAGCGGCGTCCACAACGCCGTGGGGGGCTTTGGCCTGGTGGTGCAGGACGGTGTCAATGTGGGCGGCGACGGTGACCGCCACCCTCGCACCGCGGTGGGGATCACCGAGGACGAACAAACCATGCACCTGGTTGTGATCGATGGCCGGCAGCCGAGCCACAGCATCGGCGCCACAACCGCTGAGCTGGGGGAATGGATGATCCACCTGGGGTCTTACGACGCCCTCAACCTGGATGGAGGGGGTTCGAGCACAATGGTCTCCAAAGGTTCGGACGGCATGGCGGAGGTTTTGAACCGCCCCATACACATCATCCCCGGCAACCAGCGCCCCGTGGCAAACCACCTCGGCATCTATGCTCCGGAGCTGCCCTAGCCGTGGACGGGAAGTGTAATCCCTTTAACTGCAGGATCCCGTCGTCTCCCTGCCCTAGAAGAAACTTGGTATTGACCTGAGAACGCATTACATTCCAGAATGAAAATCATTCACCTTCAGGAGGAATAAGACCCATGACAATGCGAAAGAAGGTCCTTTTTCTGATCTTGGCCGGGATGCTGGTCCCGGCCGGATGTACGGATGATTCGGATCAGGGCGCTGCCGGTGCCCCGGCTCCTGGTGTTGGGCAGGAGCTTGAAATCACGCGCGATGACAAAGGGGTCTGGTTCATCACCGGGCCCGAGGACGCAAGCCTCTACGAGGTCTTCGAGGCCATGGGTTATGCAGTGGCATCGGATCGGCTGTGGCAGCTCGAGCAGTATCGACGCACGGGTCGCGGAAGACTCTCGGAGATACTGGGTCCAGGCATGGTGGGTGTGGACACCTATCTCCGAACCAGGGCCTATTCCGACGAGGAGCTGCAGGCGTTCTTTGACAACCTTGATCCTGATTCGCAGGCCATGATCCAGGGCTACCTGGACGGGATCAACAGGCGGATCGCCCGCGTCATCTGGTACCGTGTGGAGCCCTACGAGTTCAAGGCCATCGCCCTTCAGAAGCTCATCAGCGGCGACCTTACACCCGTACTCGAACCCTGGACCGTAATCGATCTCATGGGATGGGTCACGGTCCTGCAAAGGGACTTCGACCGTGAAGCGAACAGCCGGAAGGAGACGAACAACGCTGCCCTTTTCAATGATCTGGCGGACAACTTCCCGGCCGACTACCTGGACATGTTCGAAGACCTGCGCTGGCTCAACGACCCGGATGCATTGACCTATATTCCCGGCGGCAAAGGGGCGGCCCCTGATTCGGTGGACACCGCCGCGTCGCCGTTGTCCGGGAACAAGGATCTGACATTTCCCGACCTCAGGAAGACGGCAGCGGACATGGAGAAAATTCGGAACGAGGTGGTGGAAAGCCTGAAGAGCATCAATGCCTACGTGAAGATGGGGAGCTACGGGTGGGTTGTCTCCGGGGACAAGACCGCATCCGGCAATCCCATCCTCTATTCAGGGCCGCAGATGGGCTTTCCTGTCCCGTCCATCGTTGTGGAGGGCTCCATCCGGGCCGGTGGATTCAATATCTCCGGGATGACCGTGCCGGGCATGCCCGGATTGATCATCAGCCGCACGCCGCACCATGCCTTTGCCATGATGACGGGCCACACCAATTCCGTGGACTTCTACATTGAGGAGCCGGGTGACGTGTTCCTGCACCGGTCGGAGACCATCAAGGTGCTGGGCGATGAGGATGTCCAGCTCGACATCTACCGATCATCCCACGGCCCTGTGATCAGCCCCATGCCGTACGATCCGGCCACCTACGATGCCGCCGCGGATGGCCAGATCATCTCCTGGAAATACTCACACTGGGGAAATGAGTTTGAAAGTACCTCCGCATTCCTGAGATTCGTGAATGCCGCCGACATGGACGAGTTCGAAGATGCCATGGAAGACTTTCCCGCCTCTTTTCATGTCCTCTATGCGGATCAGGACGGAAACATCGCCTACTGGATGACGGGCCGAGACCCGGTGCGGCCGCCTGGCGAGTGGCGCCTGCCGCAGGGGTTCCTGGGGCCTCACCTGGAGTGGGATCCCGAAGTGCTGGTCACCCGCTCCACCCACCGTAATACGCCTCACGGCTTTTACGGGGGATGGAACAACAAAACCAATTCCGGCTACGACTCCGACTACGGTCCCTTCCATCGCGCCCACGTGATCCACGACTACCTGAACACCCATAACAACCTGGCATTTGACGACGTCAGGAACCTTGCCCTGAACATCGCCACAACGGACTCCTTTGGCAGCGGCGGGAATCCATGGAAGTTCGTGGATTCGTACTTCACGACCCTGGTGGAGGCAAATCCCACAGCGGAGCGTACCGCCGCTCTTGCCGTCATGGCCGGATGGGACGGTCACTTTGTGGCTGGAGGCGAGTCCGAGTGGGCGTGGGGTACGGATCGTTCGGATGCCTGGGTCCTGATGAACGATTGGATCCGCGAGGTCATCCGGCTGACCTTTGAGGACGAGCTCGGTTCGGGAGAGAGCACGGCCAACCTTTTCAATGTCCTGCTCCACAGCCTTCCGGGCACAACCCTGAACAACCGGTACAACTGGTTCCAGAACCTGTCCGACGGCTCTGCACCTCAGACGCTGGATGACATCATCCTCGAGGCCCTGGACAATGTTCTCGCCGAGCTCGGGGCCCGGCCGTGGGGCGCGGGTGCACGGGGAGAAATCAACTTCAACCACCCTGTACTCGAAACCTTCGGTGCCGGGCTGGTACACACCATGCCCCGCTCGTCCCGGTCCACCTATGCGCAGTGCGTGGAATTCGGGCCCGACGGTCCCGTACGGATCGAAAGTATGCTTCCACTCGGTGAATCCGGAGACATCCAGACCGGTCCACTCCTGTTTTTCACCCCTGTCTTCGATCCACACTTCCTGAGCATGACAGAGGTGTTCGACGGGTTTGTGCACAGGCCGTTTCCATTGTTTGACTAGCCCAGTGCGAAGAAAACAGGGTCCTGCCGGTGTTCCCCGGCCCTCTCGGCCGGAGCACGCCGGTATGGCATACCAGCGGATCACTTTTAAATTCTGAGGACCTTAGACAGGGCAGGCATGAAGATTCGTTTTGCCCGGGCATGCTTGATCGTTTCTGTTCCGGTGCTCTCCCTGTGCATCACGGCTTCGGCCGGAGCGGTTGAGGTGGAGCCCCTTGAACACGACTTCGGAGAGGTGGCGGTCGGCGCTTCAGCCAGATCATCCTTTGCGCTGGTGAATTACACCGGGCACCCTCACGCTGTTACAGCCATCGACTTTTCAGCAGGCAGCAGTGAGGATTTTTCCCTGGCCACGGACCTGCAATTCCCGGTGGTGGTGGAAACCGGCGAAGCCCTCGATGTGGAGGTTGAATTCAATCCCCTGTGGGAAGGCCTCCACACAGCCCAAATGGAGGTTTTCAGCCTGGAGCCCAGCCTGAGGATTGTGGTGGTATCCCTTCAAGGGACGGCCGGGCAGCCTCCTGCATCCTGGGCACCCGCGGATGCCGAGGCCTCGGGGCACGGCTCCGGGAACGTCACAGCATCAGGACCCTTCAACGGGCTGGCGTTTTTGTTGATCCCTGTGACTGCGGTCTTGTTGATGAGGATCGTGAGGGTGGAGGGTTGATCCCTGTGACTGCAGCTTTGTGGATGCGGGCATTGCGGGTGAAGGGATGATCCTGTCGGGTCGGGGCTTGTTTCAACGACGATCGGCAAAACCGTATGCCATCGAAACGGTCGCGATGGCATACGTGGAACCATGGACGATGCCTTGTTGAATCCCGTGGACGAGCCTTGTCAGTGCACAGCGAGGCTTTCCCCTTGACGGGCAATAGCCGCGGTTGCTATACCACATGGTAATTTGGGCTCCAGGGATCCGCAACATCATTCAACCAACGGAGGATCAAACATGTTCAAAGGAAATCTCATCCCGGTGTGGCTCGGCATCATTCTTCTGTCAGGCATGTTTCTCATGGGGCAGGACACGTGGCCTCCGGCGCTCCAGTGTGTCGACTTCGAGGACCCCGCTCTTGGTTCCGTGTATAACGTGGGAATGACATTCACAGACTCGGGTGCCGATGTAACCGGCCGACCTTTTGAGTGGTACCCAACTGGATGGACGTCCGGTGGCTATGCAGAGATCGTGCTCGCTGCAGGCGGGTGCGACGCAGGTGGGTCAAACCAGGAACTCTTGATCAACAACATCAATATGGAATTTGTTTTTCCTGCAGCCATTGACAATGGCCTGACCATTCTCTTCGCTGAACATGGCGGAAATGTGAACATGAGCATCAACGGTGTACACAAGAACGAGCCGGATTTTTCTTCTATGGTGGGGTCAATTGGGGGCGTCAACGTGTCATGCACGGGCCCAGGGTGCACGGGTGGGGGTCAAGGAGAGCTGAAGCTTGAGGGGGCGATTACTCAGTTTTATATCGGCGGCCAGGAATTCTGCATCGACGACGTGTGTCCGATCCTGTAGAACGATTCCGATACTTTCATCTCACTGTTCAAGGGCCACACCTTTGGGTGTGGCCCTTTTCTTTCCGCTAGCCGGCATATTGCTCAAAGCTTTCTACTGCAAGCGGCGTAAGCGTAGAATCTGCGGGCCAGCGACACAGTCCCCGGCCAGAAGAGGTTCTTCCTCCCGTCACGGTTTGGGCAGGACCGTATCGTCCGGGCATCGCCTTCCGGTGTAGAAGACCTTGTCCACGTTCTGGGCAACCCCGCAGGGGATCTCCACGTTGTCCACCTGCATCGTGCCGCTCAGCACCTCTGCCGAGGGAACCACCTGATCATGGAAGCGGCCTCCCTTGATGCAGGCCAGGGGCACCACGTCGATGTCCAGCTCCTGCCCTGTGGGCGTGGAAAATTTGTCCCTGCTCTCGTTCACCCTCCCCTGAGAGAAGGCATACCACCCGATGCCCTCCCCCTGGGACACGGGCTGGGCCGACCAGCCGAAGCAGACCGGGATTCCTCCTTCCTCAGGGGCGTCGGCGTCGATGAACCAGAGGTCGAACAGGCCGTCCTCGTCCGGCTCCCCGTACTCCACGAACCAGGTTCGCAGGTTCTCGGAAAACTGGTCCAGGATGTCATAGTCCGTGTTCACCATCAGGTAGATCCCGGGCCTGTACTGGAAGGTGGCCGTGGCCTCCACCGAGGCGGAAAAATTCACGGCCTTGGATCGAACCGAGACCGTGTAGGATTCCCCATCCTGCAGCGTATAGGCGGGTGTGAACGTTGCTTCATTGATGCATCCCTCGGGTGACTCCGGCCCCAGGATCGTGATGACCAGTGCCTCTGCACCGTTGCTCTGGCGAGTCAGGGTCACGGTCAATCCATCCGGCTGAATGCATTCGGTGAAGGCGACCTGGGTGGATGCCGTGATGGACACCTGTTCGGGCATGATCACGGAAACCGGCTCGAATTGCGGGGCTTCCCGGTCATAGGTCTTGTTGCAGGCGGGGTTCAGGCTTGCCATGACCACGAGCAGTAGAAGTAACGCAACCACTCGCCCCTTTTCGTGATCCGAGTTGAGAGCAGATGGCATTCTTAAAGACTCCTGTCTTCCTATGAAAGGACTCTTCTGGGGCTCTCCATAAAAACTCTCCATGTGAAGACCCTGCTCTTCTTCCTTGATGTTCGGGTCCGCCCCTCCAGAGGAGTGAGCTCTTTGGCCGCCGGGCTAAAAAACAAAGGTCATCCTTGCCTCCCACATCCAGGCATCCAGGGCGCGGCCGTTCTCATCCTCCAGGGCTGCGCCCGGCATGAGGTAGGCCCCTTCCATATTAAAGACAAAATGGTTCCAGACCCACCATTCCAGCCGCCCCAGCACCTCCACGCCGTAGAATTTGGCCGGCTCGCCACCGTTGAAGTTCACCCTGGGATTCCCGGCCATGGTCCGCATTACGACCGGGTCGATCACGTCCTTGTCCGCCCAGGCGGCCAGCACACCGGTCCGCACGTAGAGGTTGTCCGTGAAGCGGTAGGTGACCTTGGGCAGAACCGCAATGGCGTTGTGAAAGGCTCCGTTGGTTGCAACCCGCGAGGAGGGGTTGGAAGGGGGCTGTCGGCCCAGGGCCTGGAAGGAATTCAGGATGTTCCAGGTTCCGGCGGCCGCGGACTGTGCCCGCTCAAATGAGATCACCTCCTCGAAGAGCAGGAGGCCCACGTTCGTGTCCTCGGCAAACATGAACTCTGATGCCACATCGTCCTTGGGGTCGTCGTCGCCTGTGGCGTAATCCACCTCCAGGGCGAACTCCCAGTTCCCGACCCTGCAGCCCATGTTCACCTGCGCCCCCCAGGCCCTGACCTTCAGGCGATCCGAAGGGTAGAAGCCCGGTGAGATCAGGTTGATGGTCTTGGGAACCTCTTCGGTGTAACCGTAGGCACCGGACAGCTCCAGGTCAAAGAAGAAGGAGCCCAGGTCAAAGGACATGCCGCCGGTCATGAGGGTCACGCCGATATTCGCCGGCTCGATGACCTCCTCGTCAATGGTCCTGAGTACCCCGTTGACGAACATCTGCCTCTGCCGGAAGTACCGGCCGTGGACCTCTCCGAACCGGTACACGGCCCCGAGCCTGAACTCCAGGCCCTCACCCTCCATGCCGAAGAGGCTGAATCGCGGTTCCCGGTAGAACAGGGCGGTGACGATCTGCTGCACGTCCTCGCCGTCATCGGTGATGCTGTTGAAGGCAAGGAAGTCATAGCCGATCACGGCGATCATGCCCTCTTCGATGGAGTCGTTGGCCACGGACGTGTCCATGCCCGCCTTGATCACCTTGTAGATCTCCAGGGGCTTGGTGCCGATGAGCACGCGGTCCACCGTGTCACCGAACTTGGAGACCCCGAACTCGTTGGTCAGCCCGTCCCCGTCGTTCACCAGGATGCTCTTGCCGAGGGTGGCGGGCTGCCGCCCTGCGCGCAGCATCCCAAAGGGGAGCATGACCTCGCCCCAGATCCGTGTGACCTGGATGGGATCCGCATCCAGGAAGACGGGACCGTAGCTGTTCGGGTTGATGGGGTTCATGCCCGGGTCGATCAGCCCGATCCCGATCCGTCCATTGTTGGGGACAAGGGCAGAGGTTTTCACCCCTTCGTTGGGCAGGAGCGGCAGGCCAAGCTCGGATGTGGACAGATCCCCCCAGACCCCGTTGTCCCCCATGACCACGCCGTCCAGGATGTTCAGCTGGCACTTCACCGAGACCTTGTCCTTGTAGGAGGCTGTCAGGTCGGTGCGCAGCCTCTGGGAGGCATACCCGAGATTGAAGGGCTTGGGCCCGTTGAGCTTGATGGGCTCGATGTCCAGCACCCTCACGCGGTACTGGCCGCCCAGGCTGATGGTGTAATCCTCTTCCACGGCCTGAAAGGTGATGCCGTGGGAGGCGGAGGGAAGGGCGACAGAAGCCAGAACCGCGTACAGGCCGGCAATCCACCAGATCCGAAGACGAGCGCCTTGGTCAACGGGCATACCTGTTCCTCCTCTCCCTCCGGGTACGGTTCAGGAGCCAGAGTATGTAGAGCCACGGGATCAAATAGTGAAGCAGGGGGAGCACCTGCCGCGGCCCGCCTCTTCCGTATTCGATCTCTGCCAGCACCCCGCAGTCCGGCGGATCGCAGGCATCACCGAGTCCGTCCAGGTCGCTGTCCGGCTGCGGATCGCCGGCATTCGGCGTGGTCCTGCAGTTGTCCTCGAAATCATGGACCCCATCCCCGTCCTCGTCCTCCTGGTCGTTGGGATCAAAGGGCATGGCCGCGATTCCTGCAGGATCCACAAGCCCGGCAACCAGGTCGATCCCTTGGGGATCATCGGCCACCCATCTCGGCTCCTCCGTGTCCCAGAAGGCCTTCACGGATCCCGAGGCCGTTGAGGAGACAAAGAGCAGCCCGTTGTCCGCATGATTCGGATCAAAGGCGATCCCATTGGCAGGGGAGTAGTTCAGCACGAGCGTTGCAAAGGGCGTCTCAAGGGAAGAGACCTCTGCGAGTTGGAGATAGCTCTTGTCGCTGCGAAAGACCAGGATCTGCCCGTCCCCGGGATTCTCCAGGTCCGCCTTCAGGGCATAGAGGAGACCGCTGCTGCTGAAGGCCATGTCCAGAAAAAAGTCCCGGGAGCCGGAAAGGGCGTTGAAGCGGAGCGGGTCGTTGGCTGCCACGTCCTCTGCGTCCACAACCTCGTCACCGTTGCCGTCCCGAAACGAGGTGATCCAGCCTGAAGAGGCGTCCAGGACAAAGAGGTTGCCAAGCGGGTTCAGGGCAAGGGCCACCGGCTGGCTCACCGGGATGGAGGCAGCGCCCGTGGGGATCGTTTGCGGGTTGCCAAGGTCAATGGCCTTGCTCCTCTTGTCCGGCTCTTCATAAAAGACAATGTCCTGTGTTCTGGATCCCCCAAATGCGCTGAGATAGAGAAGGGTGCTCTCCTGGCGCGCGTCGAAGTCGATGCTCATTCCGTCCACGTCCGTTAGCCCGGGAAGGATCATGGCCCTTGTTTCCGCGTCCGGGCAGTTGTCATCGTCCGCGTCGCTGTAGTGATAGATGGGGGACTCCGGATCAACCCCTGCCCCGAAGCTCCCCACGTAGAGGTTCCCCTCCCCGTCCATGGCAAGCTCCGTCGGCATGGTGATGCCCGTGTCAAAGACAACGGCATCCGCGGTGAGGGCCGGCACCCCCTGCCCGTCCACCTCGTATTCCACCTTCAGGATGTTGCCTGTTCCAAACTCCCCGATGAAGAGCACCTCTGCCTGGGGTCCCGTGGGAAGCCCGCTGATGGCCGCCGCGGCGACAAGGAGAAGCAGGGCAAAACCTCTTCCTTTCTCCATCACACCCCGTTGCATCGCAATTCCTCTTGTTCAAAAGGGTTACGGGTTTGCTGGGATGTTAAAGACACGGTTCAGGGGTTGTGCCCACCACAAGGCTCGAATTCTGCGGCCATGGTGGGCCTGTTGCCGGGAATAGAAGAAAAGAGATAAGGGTCGGTCCTGAAACTGGAAGAACTATAAAAAACAAACATCTTTTGTGTCAATAAGAAACACTCTATCTAGTCACGAAGCCTTTTCTGAAACATTGCGATATTTCCAAGTCATACCCATACCACCAGTGATCGCTCCGTTAAGAAGATTCCATTCCTTGAGGCACCTTAAAAAAAGTGCTTGACAGAAAAATGCATCGGCGCTATCATCACAATTAACTAAACGGTTAGTTAGGTGGTGCCCGGCGATTCCGGGCCGACAGAAACAGGGGGTTCTCTCATGAGCACAGCAGATCATACGGCCCTGGTGGAGAGAGGGCTTGTTCCCACCTCGCCCTTTGACGCCATCCCGAAGGTGGCGGCCGCAGGAAGCCTTGAAGCCGACTTCCCCTTTTCCCTGGGCGAGGTCCTCTCCACCCTGCGCGTGACCCATTCGTTTCCTTCCTCCTACTTTGCCCATGCGGAGGAGGTCCGGGACCGTGCCAGGGAGTTCAGCAACCGGCACATCCGTCCCATCGCACTGGAGGTGGAGAAGAAGGTTTCCCAGGATCCCTCCTACTTCCACTGGGACGTGATGAAGAAGGCCTGTGACTACCGCTTCTTCTCCATGATGATCCCAAAGGCGTACGGCGGAATGGAGAGCCGGCTGCTGGCCATGAGCATGATGGCCGAGGAGCTTGCCGCAGGATGCGCGGGATGGGCGAGCACCATCGGGGTTCATTCCGCCGGTGTTTCCTGCGGACTGCTGACCCTGGACCCTTACATCCTGGAACGCTACGTTCGCAAAACCGCAGAAGAGGAAAAGAAGGGTAATCCCATCGTGTGGAGCGGGGCGGTCACCGAGCCCCAGGCCGGAACCGACATCTGGGACGAGGACTTCATCAAGAAGGCGCGGATCGTGACCTTTGCCAAGAAGGTCGAGGACGGCTATGTGCTGAACGGACGGAAGTGCTTCATCTCCAACGGCTCCATTGCACACTACTCGGTGGTGGCAGCAGCCCTTGACCCCCGGAACATCCCCGAGTCCTGGACCCTCTTTCTCCTGCCCACGGATGCCAGGGGATTTTCCGTGGGGCGTGTGGAGCGGAAGCTGGGACAAAAGGCCGGACCGGCCGCTGAGCTCATCTTCGAGGACCTCTTTGTGCCAAAGGATCTCATGCTCGGCCAGGAGGGAGACGGTGCGCGCGCGGTCTCCATCTACCTGGCCGGGTCGCGCGGGCCGGTGGGCGCCATCGGTGTGGGTTGCGCGCGCAGGGCCCTGGAATGCCTGGTGGCCTGGGCAAGGGAGAAGAAGGACGGCCGCGGCAGGCTCATTGACCAGCAGGCCATGCAGCTCACCATTGCGAGGATGGCCCAGGAGATCGAGCTTGCACGGCAGGCCTATGTGAATGCCGCCCTGGCCTACGACCTCTTTGTGGAAACCCTGCTCAAGCATCCCGTGGCCAGGCTGGCCATGCACGCGCTTCCCTCTCCCTTTGTACGGTCCAGGGTGGGCAAGAGCCTGCTGGCATCGGAAACGGTGAAGGGGATCACTAAAGGTCTTCTGGAAAAGGTCTTTACGGACGAAAGGCTCGCCCTGGCCAGCGCCCTGGCCACCCTGGCCAAGGTGACCGGGAGCGACACGGGGGTGCGCGTGTCCGGCGAGGCGGCCCGCCTCATGGGACACGACGCATTCGATCCACGATGGCCTGTGGAAAAGTGTTTTCGGGACGCCAAGCTCACCCAGATCTACGAGGGAACCAACCAGGCCAACACCATCACCTTTTTCAAGGACATGGTTCGAACCTGGCAGGAGAACTGATCATGGAATGGTATGAAACGGAATCGAGACGGCAGATCACCGAGACGGCCGAACGCTTTGCCCGCAAGGAGCTCGTGGAAAAGCTTCAGGAGGCAAGGGAGACAAAGAAGCCCGAAATCCCGAGAGAGGCCATCGTGAGCGCGGGCAGGACCGGTCTGCTCACAGGCCCGCTGCCCGAGGAGCTGGGGGGCATCGGCCTGGACGGACTCTCCGAGGTCGTGCTCTGGGACCGGGTGGCAACGGGCATGGCCGGCATGGCAACCCTGATGGCGCTTCACACGGCCGGGCTGCACGTCCTGTCCGGCCTGCAGGCCGAGGTCCCGGCGGTGCGCGCATGGCTGGAGAACGAACTCTTTCAGGATGCATCCGATTCGCCCTGCCTGCTGGGCCTTGCCATCCCGGAAACGGTGGTGGATCACCAGAGACCGGCGGTTGCGAGTCTCACGGTGGAAGGCGAAACGGAATCCTGCTGCCTCCAGGGGGATCTCCTCTGCCTGCCGGCGCCCTCTTTGGCGAAACGCATTCTCCTTCTCCTGCCAACCGAAGACAGCAGGGAAGGCGTTATCCTGTGGGTGGATGCTGAGGAAGCAGCGGGCCGCCTTGGGGCCAGCTACCCGGGAAGCGGCATGGAGGAGCTCGAGTTCGGGAGGCTTTCCCTTGAAGCCGAAGCACCCATGCGCGGGGAGGTCCTCTGCAGGGGAGGCCTGGCAGGGGTGCTCATCCGAAAGGCCCACGTGCGGCTTCGCCTGGCCATGGCCGCGATTCAAACAGGCAATGCAGAGGCCGCCTTTCTGGAGGCCCGCGCCTATGCACGGGACCGGTTCCAGACCGGCAGGGCGATCATCCACCACCAGGAGGTGCAGCGCATGCTCTGCAACATGGAGACCCAGGTCCAGGCAGCCCGCAGCTTTGTCTACAGGGCAGCCGCGCAAACCGGGGAAGACACGGACATGGCGCAGGTGGAGGCGCTCACAGGCCAGGCCCATCGGTTCTGCGACGGCGTGGCCGAAACCGTCTGCCTGGACGCGATCCAGGTGCTGGGCGGATACGGGTACATGAAGGATTACGGGGTGGAGAAGCGCTTGCGGGACGCCAAGTCCCTCCAGGCGCTTCTGGGATCCTACTGCGAGGACCGCCTCGGGCCGGTATAAGCACTGACGAACGGAAAGACGAAAGGAGACAACTCATGGTACAGGTGGACGTATTCTGGACGTATGCACTGGGGGCGAGCTTTGCCGCATCCGCAGGTCGTCAGCTCAAGGAGGCGGCAAAGGAAGGGGTTTCGCCTTTCGACACGCGCTACTTCACCAAGACCCTCCTGTTCCTCTCCATCCTCTTTGTCCCCTCCGGCGTGTGCCTCCTCTGGGCCTTTCCCGGGTGGGAGACCATGTTTGCAGGAGACAGGAACCTCCCTGCATGGCTGGTCACGCTCTTCTGCGTGACCAACATCACGCAGGGCATTCTCGGCTACTGGGTGGCCTACAAGCTCGTTGAGAAGGGCAGGCTGTACCTGGCCCACCTCCAGTGGGTCTTCGGGTACCTGGCCATGTTCTTCATCCTGGTGCACGGTTGGGACGGAACCGGATGGGAGCGGTTCTTCTACGCAGGGAACGTTGCGGAATGGAGGGCCCAGGTGGACTACCCCCTCTACGCCTTTGCCTACAGCAAGGTAGCCCTGACCCTGTACGCCTTTGGCGTGCTGATCCTCCCCATCATGTTCCACTGGATGAACGGCTGGATCCGGGACGGCTACCGCCTCGGGGGCGTGGACCCCAAGCTGGCCCTGCAGAACCACCCCGGTATGATCACCAGGGGGCTCCTGCGGATCATCTTTGTTTTCACACTGGGCTCTGCCATCGTGGCCAGCATCCTTGTGCATCTGCTCGGCTGGATCCTGGGTCTTCTCGCCTTCTTTGCGGTGTTCTACGCGGCCGGCATCCGAAAGGGAGGGCTGGTTCACAAGCAGATCCAGGCCATCACGCTGGAGCCCGAGGAGGCGGGACAGGCCCGGACCCCGGTATCCGAACCCGCAGTGGAAGGAGCGGCCGAATGAAAACGCTGGTTACAGGAGGCGGGGGCTTCATCGGCTCCCACGTGGTGCGGGAACTCCTCAGGGAAGGGCACCAGACCAGGGTTCTGCTCCGGGAGGGGGAGGATGAGCGGAACATCCAGGGCCTGGACGTGGAAAGGGTGTACGGCGACGTGCGCGACGCTTCGGCCATGTCCCGGGCCGTGGAAGGCTGCCAACGGGTGTTCCACCTGGCCGCCATCTATGCGCTCTGGCTCCCCCGGATGGAGACCATGCGGGAGGTGAACGTGGATGGGACCCGGAACGTGCTTCAGGCCGCCCTGGACAAGGGGGTGGAACGCGTGGTCTACACGAGCACCATTGCGGTCTTCAGCGGCCAGGGGCTGGACCGGGATGCCGACGAGGAGAGCCCCTTTGTCCTGGGCACCACGGGAAACCTGTATGCCCTCTCAAAATACGAGTCTCACCAGGTCGCACTCTCCTTTGTTGAAAAGGGGCTGGACCTGACCATCGTGGCGCCCTGCGGTCCGGTGGGCCCGGGGGACGTGGGGCCCACACCCACGGGCAGGTTCCTGCTCACGGGGGTCAACGCGCCTGTCTGCCCGCTGGTGGACACCGCATCCAATTTCGGGGATGTGAGGGACATGGCCAGGGGACACGTCCTGGCAGCCATGAAGGGAAGAACAGGGGAGAGCTACCTGCTCGGCACGGAAAACCTGAAGTACTCCGAGATGGCCGCGCTGGCGCAGGAGGTTGCAGGGGTCCGAAAACCCCTGGTGCCGGTCCCCTACCCCCTGCTCAAGGTGGGGGCGCACGCCATGAAGAAGATGGCCGACTGGGGGATCAAGCGGCCGCCCCTCATCACACCCACGGACGTGGAGATCGCCAGGAAGGGCCTGCGGGCGGACTGCTCCAAGGCGCGCGAGGAGCTCGGGCTCCCACAGAACCCGGTTCGTAACGCAATCCGGGACGCGCTGGTCTGGTTTGCCGAGAACGGATATGTGAAGAACGAGCGCATTCGGAGAATCCTGTTGAACGGAGGGGACTGACCCGCACGTTGGGGGAAGGCTTCACCTGTGATCGGCTGCTTCACGAAATAGGTGAACGAACCGTGCCCCCCTTGCCATAGAGGGACGGATAGAGAATGAAAGACAAGAAGGCGAAAGCCGGAAAGAAAAAAGCAAAAGGCCAGAGGGATCTGGCGGCAACGCGCGTGCGGATCCTGAAGGCTGCCGCAAAGGAGTTTGCAATGAAGGGGCTCCAGGGCGCCCGCATCGACCAGATCGCTGCCCGGTCCCGGGCCAACAAGGCCATGATCTACTAC
>CAZSUQ010000034.1:0-16599 GCA_964609935.1 uncultured Thermodesulfobacteriota bacterium
CCCAGCTGCGCGGAAAATGCCAGCAGGATCCCGCCGGTCAGGAGCATGCCCAGCTTGAAACCCACTACCTGGGCGGCATTCCCCGGTCCCCGTTCCTGCCGATGCAGGATGTCCACGGCGAACCCGTCCACGGCGATGTCCTGCGTTGCGGTGAGGAAGATGATGACGAAAACGGTCAGAAGCAGGAACAGGACAGGCTCGCCGGGTCTTGGCTCCATGCCTGCCAGGAGCAAGGCCGCCAGGGGAAGGGCCGCCATGCAGGGGAGAATCCAACTCTTCCGTTTCCCGAGCCCGGAGAGATGGAAGCGGTCAACAAGGGGTGCCCAGAGCGGCTTCAGGACCCACGGAGAACCGAGCAAGCCGGCATAGCCGATGGCGGTCCGGCTCCAGTCCGCCTCTCTCAGAAAAAGGGGAAGGACCGTGATAAAGAAACCGTAGGGGAGCCCCTGTACCGTGTAGAGCACGAAGAGCGTGAAAAGCCTCTTCCGGAAAGATGGAAGATCGGGCTGCATGCCGGTAGTTTACATCCCCTTCCCGTCTTTTTAAAATAGAGGCCTTGCGGCTGAAGCCTGAAATCCATTTGTGCACATATTCGAGGAGCTAAAGCGGAATGAAACCCTCTCACCGGATGGACGAAGCGGATCTTCGACAGAGAACAGAGGCGTCCGGACAGGAACACCTGTTCGCCTGGTGGCCGGAACTCAACGAAAAGGAGCGGAGCATCCTTCTCGGACAGATCGGTTCCATTGACCTCGGCCTGATCCGAGGGCTGAAGGAAACACTCCTCGGACGCGCCCATGAGAACGATACGGTTGAACTGGAACCCGCCCCGATTATCCGGCTCCCGGAAACCGGGGAACAGGAAAAAGAGGTCCGCCTTGCCGTGGAAGCCGGTGAGGAGCTGCTGCGTAACGGACAGGTGGCTCCGCTCGTTGTGGCAGGAGGACAGGGCACCCGGCTCGGATTCGATGGACCCAAGGGCGCCTTTCCCATCGGGCCCATCTCGAAGAAGTGCCTGTTCGCCTTCTTTGCGGAAAAGATCCTGGCCAGCCGGAAGCGATACGGCAAGACCTTCCCCTGGTTCATCATGACGAGTCCTGCAAACAATGAGGATACCAAGGCCTTTTTCAAAAAGAACGCCTTCTTCGGGCTGAAGGAGAGCCAGGTTTTCTTCTTTGTCCAGGGGACCATGCCTGCGGTGGATACCAACGGGAAGATCCTGATGGCGTCCAAGTGCGAGATTGCCCTCAGTCCGGACGGACACGGTGGAACCCTCTCAGCCCTGGTCAAGGGGAGTGCCCTGGAACGCATGGAGGAAGAGGGAATCCTGGAGATCTCCTACTTCCAGGTGGACAATGTGCTCGTCAAGGCCCTGGACCCGGTCTTTATCGGACACCACGTCAGGGCCAAGGCGGAGATGAGCTCAAAGGTGCTGAGAAAGGCCTCACCAGAGGAAAAAGTGGGGGTCGTGGGTTTGCGGAACGGCAAGCTGGGTGTGGTGGAATACAGCGACCTGAACGAGAAGGACATGTTCGCCAGGGGCCCGGACGGTGAACTGAAATACTGGGCCGGGAGCATTGCCATCCACATGCTCAATGTGGCCTTTGTCAGGCGTCTTTACACCGACGGCCTTCGGCTCCCTTTTCATCGGGCAAACAAGAAGGTCCCGTATCTGGACGAAAAGGGGACCCTGATCCGGCCAGAAGAGCCGAACGGCATCAAGTTCGAGTCCTTTATCTTTGATGCCCTGGAGTATGCCAGGAATCCCGTCACGCTCGAGGTGTTGCGCAAGGAGGAGTTCTCCCCCGTGAAGAATGCATCAGGCGTGGATTCCTCTGAAACCGCTCAGCGCGACCTGATGGAAGGATTCGCCTCCTGGATGACAGAGGCCGGCGCGAACGTGCCCCGCAACGAAGACGGCTCGCTCACCGTAAAGATCGAGATCAGCCCTTTGTTTGCCCTGGACAAAAAGGAGGCTCTCAGGAAGATGAAGCCCCCGCTTCCCGTCACCGAGGATCTCTATATCTCCGCGTAGTTCGTTTTGCATCAGCGTGCACGCGCAAGGTCTTTTCACGGCTCTGCAGGAACATCATGACTCCATCGCTCAGGCGGATCACCCTGGCCTATTCCTCCCACCGCATCGAAACGCTTCCCTTCTCACGCGATCTCATGCTCGGTCACGAACTGATCGTGCTCGAGGAACCTCCAAACCCGGAGTGCCTGGAGATGCTCTCCAGGAGGATGCCCATCCACGAATACGTCCTCGGCACGGAATCCGCTTTTCCCCTCTTCACGGAAAGGTCCTGCTCGATCCTCCAGGAGCTCTCCGGGCAGGGGAAGACGCTCATGCAGATCGAGCCCTACATGGAGATCCTCGAGGAGATCCATACGTTCTTTGAAGAAGAGGGGCGGCCGGAGGACCTGGACAGGGGCTCCCCGGCCTGGGAGGTCTACCAGGCCGAGCGCAGATGGACAGGAGCCCTTCTCCGGTATTATGAGCATGCCGTGAGCAGGCCATTCCCGGAGGTGGTGTCAACCGTGAAGGCATTCGCCCGTGCCGACTCGGCTAAAGGGCTGCTGCGGGACCGGATGCGCGCAGAAAGGCTCTGTTCCGTGCTCCCCTCCTTTGAAACAGTCTATGTGGAGGCAGGGTACCTCCACGCTGCCCTCCGCATGGAACTGAGAAAACGCCTGCCCAACCCTTCCGTGTTGAAACCGGTCCACATCATGGAATCCGTTGTACAGCGGTTGTGGGGCAGGCCCCGGCTGTTCGGACCGGGCGACCTCCTCACCCTTCTCTTTACGTTTCGCCCTGGATATGACGGAGAACGGGCCGATCTGCTGGCTGCCAGGAGCCTGATCCACGTGAAGATCCTGCGGAAGGAGGAGCTTCCGGAAAGCGACGAGGCATTTCCGCACACCAGAGAGGAAATCGAGACCAAAAAGCTAGTGGAGGGGTTGTCCTTTGCAGCATGCGGCCAGCTTTACCGGGAGATCCGTTCCATGGGCAGGGCCGAGGCAAGGGAGGCCGTCCAGCGAAAGGCGGAATCCAGATGACCTGGAACTTCACCACGAAGACGGCAAACGCCCAACATCAAATGGCTTCTTTTTGAGGCAATAAGGAATCAGAATTATTTTGAATTGGCCTTCATGGACATGGGCTGGCCGGTCACCTCCAGCACATGGCTCCACAGGGAACCTTCGGGCCGGATGCGCTTCCTCTCCTGGGTGGCCAGATTCAAGGGTACGTGCACGTAGACACCATGCCAGAGGCCGATCACCAGGTCCGTCTTCCCGGCCATGCCCGCATGAACCGCATGGCGTGCCAGCTGGTCGCAGAAAACACAGTCGCTGGCATTGGCAGGAACGCTTCGAATGATGTAGCTCGGATCGATGTATTTGAGGTTGATGGGGATGTTTCGTTCCTTGAAGTATTCCTGGATCGCTTCCTTCAGGAAGTGCCCGATGTCATTGTGAAGGAGGTTTCCGGAGGCGTCCCGCATCTCCTCTCCTGCCTGAATGAGGTCCTGCCCGGCGCCTTCTGCAACCACGATCACGGCATGCTCTCTGTCCTTGAGACGTTCCTCCAGGAGCGGGAGAAAAGCCCCGTCTCCCTGGAGATCAAAGGGCACCTCCGGGATCAGGCAGAAATTCACCTCCAGGTTGGCCAGGGTGGCATTGGCGGCAATGAAGCCCGAATCCCTGCCCATGACCTTGACCAGCCCGATTCCGTTGGGGGCGCCCGTTGACTCTGCGTGCGCGCAATCGAGCACCTCACGCGCCTTCCCAACGGCCGTGTCGAATCCAAAGGTCTTGTAAACGAAGCTGATGTCGTTGTCGATGGTCTTTGGAACCCCCACCACCGCGATCTTCTTGTTCCGGCGCTCGATCTCCTCCCAGACGGCATGGGCCCCGCGAAGCGTTCCGTCTCCACCCACGCAGAAGAGGATGTTGATCCCCATATCGTCCAGGGTATCCACCATGACGGCCGGGTCCTCCTTCCCCCTGGAAGATCCTAGAATGGACCCTCCGTGCTTGTGAATCCCTTCCACGTTGTTCGGCGTGAGCATCATGGGGTAGAAGCCGTTTGCCCGGTTGAGCCCCTTGAATCCGTTTCGGATGCCGTAGACCTCGGAGACCTGGTACTTGTAGTTGCACTCGCGGAAGATGGAGCGGATCACGTTGTTGAGACCCGGGGAAAGTCCCCCGCACGTGACAACCGCCACCTTTGTGCTGTCAGGGTCGAAATACATGTGCTCCCGGGGGCCTGCGCGCTCCAGCCAGAGGTCGCCTCTCTCCTCTTCTTTGGGGTTGAACTTGACGTGTAAGCGGACCTTGTTCGCGTTGCTCATGTACTCCGGACAGACATCGGCGCACATGTTGGCAAAGTCGAGCTTGGAAGGGAGCAGAGGTTTGCCCAATTGTGAGATTTCAAGATCTTCGCTGGTGATCATGCGCCCCCCGCAGGGATCGATGAGGTTGTAAAAGACCCTTCCCTTCAAGCAGCGGTGCGCTCGGAAGCAGCCGGCGGCATCCTTGAGAAAGGCCGAGGGTCCTGTTTATGCCAGCTTTTCAGCCTCATCGATGAGCATCACGGGGATCTCATCCTTGATGGGGTATTTGAGCTTGCATGCGTCGCACACGAGTCCGTCGCCCTGTTCGGTCAACTGGATGCCCCCCTTGCACTTGGGACACGCAAGGATCTCCAGAAGTTCTTTGTCAATGGCCATTCGATTTCCTCCTTGTCCGTCTACTTCCTCTGAAGGTTCGGATTCGAAAACGATCCCGTTCCGCAGTGTAAAGGAAAATGTTTCGTTCGTCACGCACCGGACGCAAGGTCGTCCAGAAGGTCCTTCAGTGTGTCCCAGACCTCATCCACGGAAATGGATCCCATGCAATCGTCCCGGTCGCAACGCCTTTTGTAACAGGGGCCGCAGGAACAGTCGGCCTGCACCACACGGAACCGCCCCAGAACAGGGCCGTTGCGGACGGCATCCGAGGGTCCGAAGAGGCCCAGAACAGGCCTTCCCATGGAAGAGGCCACGTGCATGGGCCCGCTGTCTCCCCCCACAAACAGGTCACAGTGCATCAGGAAGGCAACCATGGCCTTCAGTCCCATTTCAGGGGCCAGACACACAGGGGAGCGGCAACGCGCCCGGACCTTTTCCGCCAGTCCTTTCTCCCCGGGACCCCAGTGCAGAAAAACCCTGGCACCCCGTTCGTGAACCAGCCTGTGGGCGATCTCCGCGTACCTCTCCGGAGCCCACTCCTTTGTGGGCCACCCTGCAGCAGGATGTATCACCACACGAAACGTTCCCGGTGGGCCGCCTTCCGCCTCCTGGAACCGCTTCACCCCTTCTTCCACGGCCGGGGGAAGGTGGTATAGGAAGGCCCTCTTCGGTGCGCGGATCCCTAAAGGATGGAGCAAGGCAAGGTTCCTGTCAACGACATGGCCGCGTGCAGGGACGCTCGTCGGCTTCACGTTCGTGAAGAAACGACTCGGGGGCTCCCGCAGGTAAGCCTTTGGGAATCCGATTCGAACGGGAGCACGGCTAAGGTAACTGATGCATCCGCTCCGAATCAGCCCCTGTGAATCGATGGCCACGTCATAGGCCCCCCTTCGAAGATTCCGGAGAAATCCGCTCCACTCCCTTCTCCCCTCGGGCCGGCGCAGGCGCTGTTTCCACTCCTTGAATCGAACCGGGATCCTCTCATCCACCCATGGAACACCTGCAATCAACGCCTCGTAACGTGCCTCGATCACCCAGCTGACCCTGCACTCCGGAAAGGCCTCCTTCAACGCACCGGCCAGCGGAATGCTGTGGACGATGTCTCCAAGGGCACCGGTTCGAATGAGGAGGAGTTTTTGCATCATCAAGGCTCATCCATGTTCTTCCGTATGCGGGAGATGATCTCGGTGGTTGCGCGTACCTTCGGTGGGCCCACGATTTGTACGCGTCCGCCGTACCGGGCAACCGTATCCCGCTCGGGAACGGTTGCCTCGCTGTAGTCCGTTCCCTTTGCATGGATGTGGGGCCTGAGCTCCTCAAGAAGGCGGTCCACGGTCCGTTCCCGGAAAACGACACAGTGGTCCACGCAGGCCAGGGCACCGAGGATCTCCACCCTCTCCTCCGCGGACACCACGGGTCTTCCGGGGCCCTTCAGCGCAGCGGCGGAAGCGTCATCATTCACCGCCACGATCAACACGTCACCCATCTCCTTTGCTGCTTCCAGGTAGGCCACATGTCCCGCATGGATCAGGTCAAAGATCCCGTTTGCAAGGACCAGAGTCTTCCCTTCCCTTCTCTCCCTTTCCAGGATGTCCTTCAGAAGCTCTGTAGAGGCCCATTTCAGCGACCCCTTCCCTGAAGACGGTCCCTTTTTCCCCTGCCCGTGTTCCTCCGTCCCCTCCCGCTGAAGGATCCAGTGCACGGCCTCGGCCAGGTCCCATGCCGCCCTGTGCGGCAGAGGCGCGTCAGGGGATCGAAGGGAACGCTTCCACTCCTTTCGGCCGTAGCCGGTCATCACCAGGATCCCCACGAGCCCTGCACGCCCGGCCATCTCCATGTCCGACAGCTTGTCGCCCACCACGTAGGACCCTTTGAGTGCAATCCCAAGCTCCCTGGATGCCCTTTCCAGCATGCCGGTGGCAGGCTTCCTGCACGTACATTCCCTTTGGTAGGCCTCCTCGCTCCCGTCAGGGTGGTGGGGGCAGAAGTAAACACCATCCAGGTGGGCATCCCGGGCTTCCAGGCTCTCGGCAAGTGCGCGCTGCACATCTTGAAAGTCTTGATCCGTGTAATATCCGCGGGCGATTCCGGACTGGTTGGTGACCAGGATGACAGGGATCCCGCAGCGGTTCAGGCGTTTCACGGCCTCGGCCGCCCCTTGCTCCAGTTCCAGTTGGGCCGGGTCCCTGAGGTACTCCTTCTCCTTGATCAGGGTTCCATCCCGATCCAGAAACACCCCCCGGCGTCCCCCGGTCTCCTTTTTTAGCTGTCGAGAATCTTTGCTCATAACATCTACGTTTTTTCGTGGATCTTTACCAAAGATAAGACCTGGAAAAATTCCTCTTTGTTCCGGTGAACGAGAAGTACCAATCTGCGGTGTTGTGCCCGGTCCGTTTCGGAAAGGATGTGTCCCGTCCTCACTTGCCCCATCTCTGCTTGCTTCCCGGATAATGCACGGACGGAGACCCCTTCCATCTTCGGTGCATCCAGAACCACTGCTCGGGATTCTTTCGGATGATCCCCTCCAGGACCTTCTGGCAGCGTTGCGTGTTCACGTACAGATCGTGCAGCTTCCTGCCCGTGTTCTGCATGGGCACCAGAGGCTCTGCGCATATCGTGTAGGTCGTGTCCGTTGAATCGCGAAGGCTGTACACCGGCATGACCGGAGAGCCGGTTCGCATGGCAATGTAGGCCAAGGCCACGGAAGACCCTGCCGGATGGGAAAAGAAATCCACGAATACGCTGTCCCTGCCCGTGGAGCCCTGGTCCATCAGCATCCCCACGCCATATCCCTGCCTCAGGCTGCGGACCACCTGCCGGAGGGCGCCCCGCTTGTTGATCAGGCGATTCCCGCTTCTTCCCCGCAGCCCGGAGATCCAGCGCTCCAGGTAGAGGTTGTCCAGGGGCCGGGCAACAAAGGCAAGGGAGGGAGATCCGCGAAAACCGTGAGACAGGGCCATGAACTCCCAGTTCCCCAGATGGCCCGTCAACATCAGGACACCCCTGCTCTTGTCCTCGATGTTTTCATAATGATGCCAGTCCTTGTACTGGACACGCTTCGGGAACTCTTCGGGCTTCCGCCGCTTCAGACCGGGAAGTTCCACAAAGGTCTTGCCCACGTTCTCAAAGTTCCTCCTTGCCAGGTCCCATCTTTCCGAAGCCCGAAGATGGGGGAAGGCGATCTTGAGATTGAGCAGGCTGACCTTCCGGTGTCTTTCGTCGATGTAGAACGCGAGCGCACCCAGGACCTTTCCAAGGCGAACCGCCAAGAGTGGGGGCAGGACCGAGACCAGGGTCAGCAGGGGCCAGGCCAGGAGGAAGACGAGAAGTTCCGGCAAGCGTAGATCGCGCACCCTTTGGACAAGGGAGGAGAACATCCTTTGTGCGGTTTCTTTCACGCCTGCAGGTCGTTCACTCATTCTTGAATACTCCGCGTTCCCGAAGCATCTGCCAAAACCTCTCCTCTGCTTCCAAAACCGTGTCCAGGCGAAGAAAGAGGACATTCTTCCCGGGCCAGTCGAACCGTGCGATCTTGCCCGCATCCTTTTCCGTGGTCAAGGCCCAGTCCATTCCGGAGAGGCCCTGAAGGATCTTCCCGTATTCATCTTCTGAATAGGGACAGTGGTCCGGGAATGCCATGCGTGATGTAATTTTCAATCCCTTGGCCTCCAGGGTGCTCCAGAAAAGGGCCGGTCGGGCAATCCCGCAGAAGGCGAGAATCCGGGCGCCCTGGAGAAGACCGGGATCCACGTGCTGTTGTTCACCCACGGTGAACAGGTCCCCCGGCTTGAACAGGACCCTGAATACCGGCTTGGACGCCTCCGGGTCTTTCGCTCCCTCCCTCTTAAGATCCGTCCCCTGCTGCTCCGATGGGGACATGCCTGTGCGTATGAGGACATCCGCGTCCTGGAGTGCGCTTTCCGGTTCACGTAACGGACCTTTTGGCAGGCACGCGGTGAAACAGCGGGAGTCCCCGGGAATCATCACCACATCAAGATCCCGCGCCAGCTGCCGGTGCTGGAAGCCGTCGTCAAGAAGAAAGAGGTCCACGGGCCGTTTTGCCATGATGTCCCGGGCGCCCTCGTAACGGTTCCCGTTGACAGCCACCGGCACGTCCGGCAGTGCGCCGGCCATCTGGTATGGCTCGTCTCCGCAATCCTCCGGGCTCCACCTGTCCCGTTCGGAATGGATCAGGATCTGTGTGCCGCCTTTCTGTTTCCTGCCGTATCCCCTTGTCAGGACCGCGACCCTCACGCCTCGATCCCGAAGCCCTTTTGCCACCCATTGTGTGAAAGGGGTCTTGCCCACGCCCCCTACCCTCAGGCCCCCGATGCTCACCACCGGCACGGGCAGCCTTCGCTGCGGAAGGATTCCCTTCCTGTACAGCCATCGTCGCAACCGTTGTACGCCGCCGTAGAGCAGGGAAGGAGGTGTCAGCAGGCAGGAGAGAAACCGGTATCCGAACCCTGCCTGAACGGGAAGGTCCCAGAAACGCTGCAGGGCGGTGCGCACACGTTGATCAAGGTTCGAGAAAGGGCCGTAGAATGGCAAGGTTCCTCTCCGTTGCCCCCCGGTGTTCTTCCAGGATGCCGTAGGCGGCGCGGCCGGCCGACTCCCGGTCTTCAGGATCTTCGAGCAACCGCTTCACCTCTCGGAAAAGGGATTCCCGGTCACTGACCTCGATCCCTCCGCCGGATTGTTTGAGCTCGGCGGCAATGTCCGCCGTGTTCTCCGTATTCGGGCCGAACAGCACGGGCTTTTTGTACAGGATGGGCTCCAGAAGATTGTGCCCGCCCACGGGCACGAGGCTTCCACCCACAAAGACCACGTCCCCGATTGCATAGGCATGTGCAAGCTCCCCGATGGTGTCCAGCAGCAGCACATCGGCCTGACTGACGCCTTTTCCCTTCTCTCGCCTCCTCGTCCTCCTCTCCACCGAGATCGCCTTTTGTCCACAAAGCCGTTCCACGTCATTGCATCGATCCGGGTGTCGAGGCGCCAGGAGCATGCGTAACCCGGGGCATTCCTGTTTCAACCGGGTGTAAACATCCGCCAGGATCTCCTCTTCCCCTTCATGCGTGCTTCCGGCAACGAATACGAGGCCATCGGTGGGGAGGCCCATCTCCTCGCGGATCCCGTCCCTGTTGGCATTGGAATCCTTCGGCAGGGGAACGTCGAACTTCATGTTCCCTGTGATGAAGACCCGGCTGGGATCCGCTCCAATGCCGATGATCCGATAGGCATCGAGACGGCTCTGCATGCCGAAGACGGTCACGCTGGCGAGAACCCGGCGAAAGAAGAAACGGAACCACCCGTACTGCCGGCTCGAACGTGAAGAGATGCGACCGTTGACGATGGCGGAGGGGATCCCCCGCACGCCCAGGGCGAAGAGGAAGTTCGGCCAGATCTCGGTCTCGGTGTGTACGAACAGAAAGGGGCGCACACTGCGCAGGGACCGCCGGGTGGTGAAGGGGAAGTCAAAAGGGAAGTAGAGGATGCGCTGGACCGTACCGATCTTCTTTCGTGCCACGGCCTGACCGGTGGGCGTGATGGTGGAAACCACGATGGGCAGGCTTGGAGCCACGTTCATCACCTTTTGAACAAAGGGCACCGTGGCCAGGACCTCTCCTACGGAAACGGCATGCACCCACAGGGGACGTTCCGCGTCCTTTGAAGGTTTTTGTGTGCCCCTGTAGAAGCCGAGGCGCTGGAGAAAGCCTGCACGGTGCTTCTCCACGGTGGCGAGTTTCCAGATGAAAAAGGGGAGAGCCAGCAGAAAGATGAAGTAGAGAAGGAGATTATAACCCAGAGAGAGCCATCCGCGCTCCCATGCTCCACGTGCAAGCGCATCCGTCTCGTGATTCAGACGGTTCATTCTCTTCTCCAGGATCCTCCGGCAACCCTCGATCTCGGTTGCATCGGCCTCCTCACTCACAGTCATCGGTTCCCCGTAGCTGGCAAAAACGCGTGCAAACGGGTTGGGAATCTGAAAACGGTCCCAGCTCGGCATCCTCCAGCTGGGTCTTGAGCTCCAGGAAACGGGGATGATGGGAACGCCGGTCTGCCTTGCAAGCCGTACCACACCCGACTGTACTCGAAACCGTGGCCCTCTCGGGCCATCCGGTGTGATGGAAACGCTTTCACCGGCCTCCACCTTGCCCACCAGTTCCTCGAACGCTTCCCTGCCTCCCCGCGTGGAGGAGCCCCGAACGGAATCGATGCCGAGAGGCTTCACCGTTCGTGCAATGATCTCGCCGTCCCAGTGACGGCTGACCAGGGTCCAGGCCGGACGGTCATAATGAGGGTGCTGGCTCCAGAAGATATGCGGCATGAGCAGCATCCTGCTGTGCCAAAAGGCTATGATAAAAGGTTTGCCGGATTCGAAGTGCCTCCGCGTGGCACGGGGCACGTGAATCCTGTAACGAAAGGTGACATTCATGACGCGAATCAGAAAGGTCAACAGGGTAGGAAGCCACCGGATCAGACGCGCTCTCCGTTTCGATTTCTCAGGCGAGGTGGACCAGCGGATCTCTTCCATGCGGTTATGCGGCCTTTCCGGATCCCTGCGTGTCCTGCGGGAACAGGATCCGGGCGACGATTTCTGCCGCTCGTTCCGAGGCCCCGGGGCTGCCAAGCAGGTCCCGGACGGCAGAAAGCTCCCGCTTCACGGAGTAATAGTAGGTGGCGCTCGTCAAGTACCGCAGACAGAGATCAACGAGTGCCTGTTCATTCAGGTCCTTTTGAATCAGTTCCGGAACGATGGCCTTCCGGGGAACCAGGTTCACCATGCCGATGGAAGGGACGCGTACGAGCAATCTTCCAAGCAGAAAGGTAAAGCGCGAAACCCGGTAGACCACGACCATGGGCACACCGATCAGGGCCACCTCCAGGGTTGCCGTACCGGAAGCCACCACGGCCAAGTCGCAGACCCCCATGGTGGGGCCGATGCCGTTCCGTACCCGTTTCACGGGAAGCGAGGTTTCCGAAAGAATCCGGTCATAGGTTTCGGGCTCGAGACCGGACGCTTCCCCCAGCACTACCTGCAACCTCGGAAAACGTTTGCGTAGCGCCCGGGCACTCCGGAGCAGGACAGGCAGAAGGGATTGCACTTCGCTTGCCCGGCTGCCCGGAAACAGCCCCAGAACGGGGTAGAGGGGGGAAAGCCCGGATGCCTGATAGTCGTTTGCGTCTTCCTCTTGTTCTCCCAGCGCCTTCCAACGGTCCATCAGAGGATGCCCCACGTACGTTACCGGGACGCCGTGCCGTTCATACAAATCCTTCTCAAAGGGAAAGATAACGATCATATGGGCAACACGCTTTGCGATCTGCCGGATCCTCCCGCGACGCCACGCCCACAACTGGGGGCTGATGTAATAGACCACCGGGATGTTCCGTTTGGCCGCCTGCCGGGCCACTCGGAGGTTGAAATCCGGGAAATCGATGAGCACCACGAGATCAGGGGGGGTCTGGACAAGGGATTGCTTGACCATGCGAAAGGCGGAAAGAATCGTTTTCAACCGGCCCAGAACCTCCACGATGCCCATGACCGAGAGACGGGAGGCATGAACGAGCAGCCGCACGCCGGCCTGTTCCATGGCGTCGCCGCCGATCCCGTAGACGGACAGGTCCGGATGCGTCTGCAGCAGGTTTCCCACGAGCCTGGCACCGTGGGTGTCCCCGGAAGCTTCCCCGGCAACGATGAGGACCTTTTTCGCCCCGGAGAGCGGTTTGTCCGGTTTTCGGCTTTGAGCCATGGGTTTCTTGTCTGATCGGGTAGCGTTCATGGAGTGGGTACGAGGATGCTCACGGTCGTTTCCATCAGGAGGAGCGCATCCGCCTCAGGATCCGCAAGGCGACCTGCAGGGCCTTCTTCCCCTGCACGCCATCCACCTCTGGTTGTTTCCGTGTCCGCACGCAGTCCCGGAAGGCCACCAGCTCGGTGTTGAGTGCATCCATCTCGGGCAGGGTCTTCTCTTCCCCTTCGATCCTGAAACGTTTGCTCCGACCGTCCCGGACCTTCCTCACGATCTGTGCCTTTCGAGCGTCGTAGTCCACCGAAACATAGAGGTCCTCCTGGAAAAACCGTATCTTCCGGGTCTTCTTGGCGCTCACACGGCTTGCCGTGAGGTTGGCAACCGTGCCGTTCTCGAAATGGAGGCGTACATTGGCGATATCGATGTTCGAGGTGAGCACCGGCACCCCCACCGAGTCCACCCTGCTCACGGGCGAAGGGACATACTTCAGCATGATGTCGATATCGTGAATCATCAAATCAAGGACCACATCCACGTCGGTTCCCCTGTCCTGAAAGAAGGCCAGCCGGTGGGCCTCGATGAACTTCGGATCCTTCAAGGCAGGGCCCGCCACGTCCCATACCGCGTTGAACCGTTCCAGGTGGCCCACCTGAAGGATGCACCCTTTCCTTTCGGCCAGGCGAATCAGATCGGTGGCCTGCGAGGTGGTTTCGGTCATGGGCTTTTCAATGAGAACGTCCACGCCCTGCCGGAGGAGCTGCCCGGCCACTTCATGGTGGCTGGAGGTGGGAACCGCCACACTGGCCATGTCCACGATGGAACCGATCTCCGATGCATCCCCGTACGGGACGGCGCCCGTGATCCCGGCCACCTCGCGTGCCCGCTTCGGGTTCTTGTCCACAACGGCCACCAGGTCCACCCCCTTCATGGCCGCGTACTTCTCCGCATGGAATCGTCCCAGGTATCCGACCCCCACCACCGCAGCGCGGAGGGTTTCGGTCTTGCTTTTCTTCACCCTTTCCTGCACCTCAACCTCTCTGTCATGTCGATGCGTGGCGGTTGCTACCTGGAGAAGCCCCGCTTGCTCTCCTCCAGGAACTCGATGAGATGCTCCACGTGAGGATCCGGATCGACTTCGGACCGCACCTGTTCCACGGCCTTCTTCAGAACCTCACCGGACTGAAACAGGATGCGATAGGCCTTCTTCAGCCGCCCGATCGTGTCTTTTGAAAAGCCGTGGCGTTTCAGCCCCACGGTGTTCAATCCGTAAAGCTTTGCCCTGAATCCCGCACAACTGGTGTACGGGGGTATGTCCAGGGAGGCGCCTGTCAGCCCCCCGATCATGGCATGTCGCCCGATCCGTACGAACTGGTGAACGCCCACGAGCCCGCCCAGAATGGCGTGGTCTTCCACATGCACGTGCCCGCCAAGGGTGGCGCCGTTGGCCATGATGACGCCGTCATTGATGACGCAGTCATGGGCCACGTGACAGTAGGCCATGAACGTGTTCCTGTTCCCGATCCTGGTGATTCCCTGGTCCTGGACCGTTCCAAGGTGGATGGTGACGGACTCGCGAAAGATGTTTCCATCCCCGATCTCCAGCTCCGTGGGCTCCCCTGCATACTTCAGGTGCTGGGGGATCGCGCCCACGGACGCAAACTGAAAGATCTGGTTGTCCTCGCCGATCCGGGTCTTTCCCTCGATCACCGCGTGCGGCCCGACGCGGGTCCGGGCGCCGATCTTGACGTGAGGTCCAACGATGCAGAAGGGGCCGATCTCCACGGTCTCATGGACCTCGGCCCCTTCATGGATGACGGCGGTTTCGTGTATCATACTCCCTCCTCACCGATCCTAGCAGGTCGTTGAAAAACGCCCACCTGCTGCGTTCGGCTCGTCCCTCGTCGCTGCGACGTACGCAAAGTACGACTCACTCCTCGGGATGTCGCCTGCCTTGCATCTGGACATTTTTCAACGACCTGCCCAAATGGACTTTTTCAACGCTGCTAGGACCGCACAGCGGCCAACATGACGGCTTCCATCACGAGCGTTCCCTGTACCTTGGCAACGCCCTTGACCTTCCACACATCCTTTCTTCTCCGGACCAGGTCCAGCTCGAAGACGACCTGGTCACCGGGGTAAACCGGCTTCCGGAACCGCACACTGTCCAGACCCGCCAGGTACATGATCTTGCCGTCGCTCTTTTCCCGCTCGCTCTCGATCACGAAGATCCCGCCCACCTGCGCCATCGCCTCGATCAGGATGGTTCCGGGCACGATGGGGTTGTCCGGGAAATGACCCTGGAAAAAAGGTTCGTTCACCGTGAAGTTCTTCAGCCCCACGATCCGCTTCCCTTCCACGATTTGCACGATGCGATCCACAAGGAGAATGGGGTAGCGATGGGCGAGCCTGCTCTGGATCTCCCTTGCCTCGAAAACCGTTTTCAACTCCCTTCCCCCTCTTCTTCTTTCGGGTCTTTTGTCTCTTTCAGGGCCTCCACTTCACGCTCCAGCGCGAGGACCCTTTCCCGCAGTTGCGGGAGCTGCTTGAACACCGCCATGGTCCTCATGAACTTCTGGTAAGGTTGGGCCGGAGCGCCGGCAATGATCTGTCCGTCCGGGACGGACGTGTGAATACCGGACTTCGCCCCGATCTTCACGTCCTTTCCCACCTGGACGTGTCCCACGATCCCCACCTGTCCCCCCAGCATGGACCGATCCCCCACGGAGGTGGAGCCCGAGATCCCCACCTGGGAGACCAGGATCACATCCTCCCCGATCTGTACGTTGTGCGCCACCTGCACGAGGTTGTCGATCTTGGTTCCCCGGCCGATCCTCGTCTCCCCCATGGTGGCCCGGTCCACGCAGCTCCCTGCGCCGATCTCCACATCGTCCTCGATGCGGACAATCCCCACCTGCGGAATCTTCAGGTGTTGATGCCCCTGCTGGGCAAACCCGAACCCGTCCGAGCCCACCATCACGCCGCAGTGGAGGATGACCCGGTCCCCCAGGACACAACCCTCACGCACGGACACGTGTGAATAGAGACGGCAATCCTCACCCAGCACGGCATCCTCCCCGATGTTCACAAAGGGATACAGCACGGTGCGGGCCCCCACCCTGGCATGCCTGCCCACGTAGACAAAGGGGAATACGGTGGCTTCGCTGTGGATCTCTGCGGAGGGATCGACCCAGGCTTCCCCGGAGACGCCCGGCTCTGCCGGGGACTCGGGATGAAAGATGCTGAGAGCCCTGGTGAACGCAAGATACGGATCCGGGGTGATAAGCAGGGCAACAGGCGCCTCCCGGATGTTCGGCGGTACGATGGCTGCCGAGGCCCGTGTGGTCTCGAGGCCCTTTTTGTATTTCGGATTGGCGACAAAGGTGAGATGGCCTTCCCCGGCCTCCTCGATCCCGGCGATTCCGGACAGGACCGTATCGCCTTCCCCGACAAGCTCGGCGTCCAGGAGGCTGGCTATCTCGTCAAGGGTCACTTGCACCAAGGCTCTACACCTCTCGGCATTTCAGGATTCAGGGCGCCTGTTTCACTTCGTTGGCCTTGCGGATCACCGCGTCCGTTACATCCACCTTGTTGGACTTGTAGAGGACCGCACTCTGGGTCTTTTCCAGGATGAGGTCGAATCCCTGCTCCTGCCCGAGCACCTCAATGATCCCCACGAGTGACCGGAGGATCTTCTCGCTCAGCTCGGCATCTTCCCTGCGCATCTCTTCCTGATAGTCCTCATAGAGACGCTTGAAGTCCTTGAGCTTGTCCTGGTACGTCTTTTCCTTCTGGTACCGGGCTTCCTCGCTGAGCAACAGGCTTTGCCTCTCCAGGTCTTCCTTCAAGGTGTTCAGCTCGTCCTGCCGGGCCTTCAGATCCTTCTGGATCTTCTCCACCTGCTTCTTGAAGGTGTCCTTGGCCTTCTTGCCTTCTTCGGTCAGCTCCATGGCACGCTGGAGATCCACAACCCCCACCTTCAGTTCCGCTTCTGCGTTTCGGACCGTCAAAGCCAGCACGATGGCCAACGTCAACGCCCCTATCCATCTTCTCTGCATGAACTCTATGAATCCCGTTTCCGGCCGCTTCGAGACGACCCACGGCGCGCGCACCCAGCT
>CAZSUQ010000035.1:0-16541 GCA_964609935.1 uncultured Thermodesulfobacteriota bacterium
CGCATAGCTCAGCCGGCCGTTGTAAACCCAGTAGAAGAAATTCGAGATGACAAGGTAGAGGAATGCAAAGAGGAGGGCGGAGAGGAAAGGGTTTCGATAGGAACTTTTCTTTCCGGCCATTGCATCATCTCCCTGGGCGGGCAAAGGGTTTGGTGGAAGACTGTACATGATAAAAAGTAGCAATGTCAACTTTAAACTTTCCACCTGAAGAACACCCCTCCAGGCAGCTTCCCTCTGCACGGTGGTATGTTGAAGCCCCTGGCCATCTTTTTTGCTTCATTCACAACAAGTTAAAATATATTTCCTCATGATCCGGCAGGAGGTGGAGGCTTCCGGCACCCTCTAATTCCTTGACATGGTGAGCAGGATTGGGTATACAAAAGTGAGCAGTAGCACTATTCACTTTTTGTATTTTCCTGTCATAACCGATATGGAAGAGGACTTTGGGTAGAACCTTCCCTGCCGGGGATGATTTCCTCAAGTTACAGAGACAAGAAGGTCGAGCCAGAATGGAGAAACAAAAGCTGCTCAAGATGCAGGAGCTTTCAGAGGCCACGGGCGTGAGCAGTGGCACCATACGCTTCTACATACAGAAAGGGATCCTGCCGAGGCCACTCAAGACCCACCGGAACATGGCCTACTACGATGCAACCTACATCGAACGCATCCGGGCGATCAAGGAGCTTCAGAAGAAGCGGTACCTGCCCCTGAACATCATCAAGATGATTCTCGAGTCGAGGGACTTCTCCATCAACGGGGAGTCGAAAAAGCTTCTCAAGGAGATGGACAAGTCCTTTCCCGAGGACACGGAGCTCGGGACCGGGACGGAGTCCATGACGCGGGACGAGATCGCGGAACGAACCGGGCTTTCGGAAAAGGACCTGGAATCCCTTGAAACCCAGGGGATGATCCGAGCCGATGCTGGCGGCCGGTTCGATCCGGAATGTGTGCGCCTGGCAGAGCTGGTGGCCGAGCTTCGGCGAATCGGACTCACCGAGGAGAGGGAATTCCAGGTGGATCAACTCCAGATCCATCAGGACCTTCTCGAGTTTCTCGCAAGGAAGGAACTCGAGCTGTTCACCAAACGGATCGCCAGGAAAGGGATGAGCCCAAAGGAGGTCTCGGACCTTGCCAGGAACGCGGTGAACGTGCTGAACAGGATCATCCCGATTCTTCACAGGCGCATGATACGCAGGCTTACCGAGGAGCTGGAATGAAGCGCCTGCAAGCGGGCCCGACCGTTGAGGAGGCCTCCGGGGCCCTGCCGCACCAGGAGCGGCGGGAGGAACGGACCGGTGGAAGTGGCCGGCGCGAGTTCCTCCAGAAAGGGATCTCCGTGGCAGGGTGGGGGGCCCTGTTCGCAGGCAGCGGTGCAGGCCTCTACCAGACCGTCCGGTTCTTCTTCCCTTCCGTGGTCTTTCATCCGCCGAGTGTTTTCGAGATCGGTCGTGTGGAGGATTTCCAGGCCACCGAGTCTCCGGACACGCACGGCGTGATCTTCGTGGACAACCGGTTCAAGCAGGAGCACCGGTTCTTCGTGGTGCGTGAATCGAACCGGATCTATGCGCTCTTTGCACGCTGCACGCACCTGGGGTGCACGGTCAACTGGTTCCCCGGGCTTCGAATCTTCCGGTGCCCCTGCCACGGGAGCGAGTTCCATTCCAACGGCAGGGAGTTCGCCGGGCCGGCTCCCCGGCCCCTGGATCGCCTGAAGATCAGCCGGGACCCCAAGGGGAACATCCTGGTGGACGTTCGTGTGGTACTGACGGCCCGGCAGTTCGAGGAGAAGATGGCGTACATCGAGCTTGCGTGACCTTATGAAATCAGAAGTACAAACACCGAACATCCCACAAGGGGACCCCACCGAGGGCGGGAGGGCAAGACCCGGTAAGCCGCGCAGGGTGGCCCGGGTGAGCGAGCTGTGCACCGGATGCGGCGGCACCCCGATCTGCGTCGTCTTCTGCCCGCAGGGTGCCCTGGAACTGACCGACGATGCGGAGAACGTCCCCTTCAAGATGATGGAGGTGAACCCTTCCCAATGCACGGGGTGCGGGTCCTGTATCGCCCGGGGGCCCAAGGGCTCCCGAATCCTCGGATGTCCCTGGGACGCAATACGTTTGGTACCGGAATAAAGGCTAACGTTGGATACAAGGCAAAGGAATCACGTTTTTCGGCAGCATGAACAGGGGGATCAAATGGAGGAAAAGATCAAGCTCAGCCGCAGACAGTTTCTTCAGGCAAGCGGAGCCTCTGCGCTCGTGCTGTCCATGCACTCCCTGGGATTCCTCGGAGGCAGGGCGCATGCAACCCAGAAGGTCCTGGAAGAGTGGGACTACAGCGGTTGGGAGGATCTGCACCGGAAGGAGTGGACCTGGGACAAGGTGACCTACGGGACACACCTGGTGGACTGCTATCCGGGAAACTGTCTCTGGCGCGTCTACACCAAGGACGGTGTGGTGTTCCGCGAGGAGCAGGCGGCCAAGTACCCGGTGGTGGACCCCTCGGGCCCGGACTTCAATCCCCGCGGCTGCCAGAAGGGGGCCTTCTACAGCAACATGATGTACAACCCGGACCGGCTGAAATACCCCATGAAACGTGTGGGCGAACGGGGAAGCGGGAAGTGGAAGCGCGTGAGCTGGGATCAGATCCTGGAAGAGATCGCCTCGGGCATCCTGGATGCAATGGAGGAGCAGGGCCCGGAGTCCATCGTATGCGAGACGGGTCCCGGCAACGGCGGCTACATCAACCTGATCCCCAGCCTGCGGCTTGCCGTGCAGCTCGGCGGCGTTTGCCTGGACCTGAACTCCACCATCGGGGACTTCAACCGCGGCGTCTACGAGACCATGGGGAAGTTCATGTTCATGGACTCGGTGGACGGCTGGTTCTTCGGCAAGCTCATCCTGATCTGGCACATGAACCCGGTCTACACCCGGATCCCCTCCTATCACTTCATCTCAGAGTCCAGGTACAACGGAGCCGAGGTCATCACCATCGCGCCTGATTACTCCCCGAGCGCCGTGCACGCGGACGAGTGGGTCCCGGTGGAGCCGGGAGGGGATGCCGCGCTGGGGCTGGCCGTGTGCCAGGTGCTCATGGACAAGGGGCAGGTGGACTACGCCTTTGTGAAGGAGCAGACAGACCTCACCATGCTCGTCCGAACGGATACCGAAAGGTTCCTTCGTGCCGCCGACATGGAGGCGAAGGGAAGGGAGGACCAGTTCTACTTCTGGGATGCTGCCAAACAAACACCCGCCAAGGCGCCGCGGGACACGCTCAAGCTTCCCGTGGATCCGGCCCTGGAGGGCACGTACACGGTGACGCTCAGGGACGGGAAAACGGTGCGGGTGAAGCCCGGCTACCAGCTGCTCAAGGATTCGCTCGACCGTGACTACACGCCGGAGAAGGCGTCACCGCAATGCGGAACAAACCCGGACACGATCCGGAGGCTGGCGGACAAGTGCGCAAAGGCCAGCGGATACATCCAGGTCATGGTGGGCTGGAACGCCGCCAAGTACTACCACGGCGACCTGATCGAGAGGGCCATGTGCCTGATCCTGGCCCTCACCGGGAGCTTCGGCAAGAAAGGTAGCGGCATCCGGGGTTGGAACGAGTCCCTGTTCGAAGGCGCCTTGTTCCAGATCTTCAAGCCCGAGAAGGGGAGGTGGGCCGCCACCTCTCAGCTCAGACACGACCAGAGGATCCTGAACCGCTACCGGGCCGAGGATCGAACCCAGACGGACGAGATGGTCTCCGTGCACCTGGAGCGGGAGCGAAACAGGAACGAGTTCAGTTACATCCCCCCTGCATTCCTCTACTACTTCCACTCCGGGTACAAGGAAGCGTGGGACAAGAAGGAGTGGCACTGCAAGAGCATGAAGAAGGAGTTCCCCGAGTACATGAAGGAGGCCCTGGACAAGGGCTGGTGGGAGGGATTCGCCCTGCCCTATCCGGACCAGGAGCCCAGGGTCTACTACTACTTCGCCACGAGCCCGGCAAGAAAGAACCGCGGGTGGAACCGGAACATCCTTCCCAGCCTGTGGAAAAAGTACAAAACCATCTTCGGGTTCGAGACGCGCTGGACCACAACCGTGCTTTACTCGGATTACGCCCTTCCCTGCGCAGGCTTCTACGAGAAGCTGGACACCCGCTTCCCCACGCCCCACGTGCCCTGGCTCACCCTCACGGACAAGGCCGTGGAGCCGCCCGGCGAGGCCAAGGGCGAGTGGGAGATCTGCGTGATGCTGGCCGACAAGATCGAGAAGGAGGGGCGCAGGCGGGGGAAGACGAAGTTCCGCCAGCGCAGGGGGAGAGAGGTGGATCTTCGCGATTTCAAGAAGAGACAGGCCATGGGGTGCAGGAACATCGAGGAGGTCATGGAGGACGCTCTGGATACGAGTGTCATGATGGGCAACCTCCCCAGCGGGACCGATCTGGAGAAGCTCCGGAAGGAAGGCATCGTGCGGTTCGTGGGCATCTCCATCTTTGATCCCATCACCATGCACCTGGCCACGGACATCAAGCCGGACGAGCCCATCGTACCCCTCACCTGGCACACGGGCCACAAGAAGGAGCCCTATCCCACCTACAACCGGCGGATCCAGTTCTACATCGACCACCCCTGGTTCGTGGAGGCCGGTGAGCAGCTCCCCGTGCACAAGGCGAACCCCAACATGGGCGGCGACTACCCGCTCACCATGACGAGCGGGCACCAGCGCTGGAGCGTGCACTCCATCTGGATCACGGACGAACAGCTGCTCAGAACCCACCAGGGACGTCCCTTCATGTTCATGAACCCGGAGGATGCGAAGAAGAGAGGCATCAAGGATGGAGAACTCGTCAAGGTGCACAATGATTTCGACACCTTCTTCATCCACGTGAAGACCACCCCATCGGCAAAACCGGGGAAGGGGGCGGCTCCGGGACAGGTGATCGTGTACCACGCATGGGAGCCCTTCATGCACCGGGACTGGAAGAGCTACGATGCCGCCATCCCCGGGATGATCAAGTGGCTGGACCTGGCCGCAGGCTACGGCCACCTGAACTACTATCGCTGGAACTGGTGCATACAGCCCATCGACCGTGCCGTGGCCGTGGAGGTGGAAAAGGCCTGATGCGGGGAAAGGGTCTAAAGGAGATGAACAAGGGAGGCAGATAACATGGCTGAAGAAATCCTGAACGCGGATTAGGTGGTTGTCAGGATGGTGGCGGCCACCGAGGATCTGCTGATGGGATGTGTGGCGCAGGCCTGGGCCGAGGTGCCGGGCCTGCGCATCGACATGGGCTCCACGCCCCTGGCCAACCAGCCCTCTCCTTACATAAAGGCCACCTTTGACGAGAATGCCATCGGTGCTGTGAAGGAGATCGAGGTCAAGGCCGCCCACAACGGCAGGAGGGTCTTCTTCCATTTCCAGTGGAAGAGCAAAGAGCCGAACTACGAGATCGGAGACATCGGTACCTTTCCGGACGGGATCTCCATCCTGTTTCCTTTCAAAGACCCGGAGAAGACCCCGCTCAAGGAGATGGGCTCCAAGGACTTCCCCACCAACAGCTGGTACTGGCGTCCCGACTTCGAGGAGAAGCCCAAGAACCAGGTGGCCCACGGCCTCTCCACGTCCATCTACACGAAGGGCTCTTCGCTGGTTTCCGCCTCAAAGTGGAGGAACGGCACCTGGTGCGTGGTCATTGCCCGCCCGCTCAAGGTGCCTGAAGAGGCCGTGAACATCGCCCCCGGTACAAAGAACGTGACGATCGGCTTTGCAGCGTGGGAAGGGGCGAACGGGGAGCGCGGCGGGGTAAAATCCTTCAGCAAGGAGTGGAGGCCCCTGGAGGTGGAGGTTTGAAATCGAATCACTCGGGATAAACGGGAGACGGGATCATGCCGGTGGATGAAAAGAAGCTCACGGACCGAGAAAAGGAACTGGCCGCCCAGTTTCACGCCACCAAGGACAAGCTGAGGGCGAGCGATCGACAGGTGGCCATGGTGATGGACCTGAACAAGTGCATCGGCTGCCAGCTCTGCTCCATGGCCTGCAAGTCCCTCTGGACCCAGCTGGAGGGCCGGGAGTACATGTGGTGGAACAAGGTCAACACCCAGCCGGGCAAGGGTTCACCCAGGGACTGGGAGCGGAAGGGGGGTGGGTACAAGGTCCTGTTCGGCGGCAAGGTGAGGGACCCGGTGCGCGGGGAGCTTCCCACACGAAAGGACTTCGGGGACATGTGGAAGTTCAACTTCGAGGAGGTCTTCTCCTCCAAGGCAGGGGAAAAGCACCTCCAGGCCCGCAACCCGGACGGCACCGAGCCGGACTGGGCCATGAACTGGGACGAGGATCAGGGCGGGGGCAAGTTCCCGAACGCCTTCTACTTCTACCTGCCGCGGATCTGCAACCACTGCACCTACCCGGCGTGTGTGGATGCCTGCCCCAGGAACGCCATCTACAAGCGGGAGGAGGACGGTGCGGTGGTGGTGGACCAGGAAAAGTGCAAGGGGTACCGGTTCTGCCTGGAGGCCTGCCCCTACAAGGTCATCTATTTCAACTTCGTAAAGAAGACGAGCATGAAGTGCATCTTCTGTTACCCCAGGCTCGAGCAGAAGGTGGCAAACGCCTGTGCCCGCCAGTGCACGGGACGGGTGCGGTTCCTGGGGTTGCTGGATGACACCAGGGGGCCCATCCACAAGCTGGTCAAGGTGTGGAAGGTGGCCCTCCCCCTTCACCTGGAGTACGGCACCGAGCCCAACGTGTTTTACGTGCCGCCGCTCTCACCGCCCAGGCTGGACGAGCAGGGCAAGGTGGACCTGTCCAAGCCCAGGGTTCCCATGTCCTATCTCCGGTACCTCTTCGGCCCGGAGGTGGAGGGGGCCATGGAAATCCTTCAGAAGGAGATGGAAAAGGTGCGCAAGGGGGGGAAATCCGAGTTGATGGAGATCCTCATTGCAAAGGACTGGAACGGCATGTTCAGGCCGTTCGTCACGGACCCGGCCACCCTGCAAAGGCCGCCGGTGAAATCATAGAGAGCGGGAGGATCATGGAGAACATAGAGACCGGACCCCTGCAGACCAAAGAAGAAAGGCAGACCGCCGGCCGGAGCCGTCTGTACTGGCTCTTTTCGGACATGTTCCGGTACCCGGACGCGTCCTCGCTCAGCGAGGCGGGGAAGGGGGAGGTGGAGCAGGCCTTTGAGAACCTTTTCCGTTCCCTTCCCTACGAACTGACCCTGAGTCGCGAGGAGTCCGAGGCGCTCCGGCTGCCCGAGAGATTGAAGATCGAGGACATGGAGGTGGAGTTCGTCCGGCTCTTCGAGTCCGGCATCGGCGGGCCGCCCTGCCCCCTGGTGGAGAGCGCCTACTGTGAAGACCGGAAGGTGGTGTTCAAGGAGCTCATCCTCTTCTACAACCACTTCGGGATGAGCTACGCAGAGGGCGCCAAGGACGAGAGACCGGACCACATCTGCCTGGAAACGGAATTCCTTCACTGGCTCACCTTCAAGGAGGTGCACGCCCTGCAGCAGGCCATGGACCCTGACGGCTACCGGCGCGGCCAGAGGGACTTCCTGGCCAGGCACCTCCACGCCTGGGTGAAGGAACTGGACAAGAGGCTGGAGAACATCTGGGAGCGGCTCCTGGAGGACGTGTGCCGCGAGGCGATCCTCTTCTATCGAATCCTCGTAAAGATGCTGGAGCGATTCCTAGAGCAGGAGGTCGTCTATTTGCAGGCACGACTGGCAGACTAGTATGTTCAGAGAAGGCAGCCGCCATCCCCGGCGGGGCGCAAGTTGTCCGGTGCTGATGTAGGGTCCCTCGGAGGTTTGTGCCGGGCGACTGTGCAGGGGGGGAGAGGGAGACGGAGCCCAAACAAACCGGAGAGGGACCCTACATCAGCACCGCCCGGCAAGACTCTCGCAAAACATTGCGAAGAGTGAGCACATGAACGGGGAGGAGAACCTCAGGGGCTTCCTATGATCTGGAAACGCATCACCGATTCACAACTCTGGCGCTCCATCTTCCGCCACAAGTTCGAGGACACGCCGCGGAACCGCGCCCTGGCCGTGGCCTCCAACTCCCTGCTTCACCTCCACCCCATCACCCTGCCGCAGTCCGCCGCGCGCGTACGGTTCGCCTTCTGCCTGGGGGGCCTCACCTTCTTCATGTTCCTGGTGGAGACCGTGACCGGCATCCTCCTCATGTTCTACTACCGGCCCGTTCCGGAGTATGCCTACCTGGACATGAAGCTCCTGGAGCACACGGTGAGGTTCGGCATGTTCCTGAGGAACATGCACCGATGGGCGGGCCATGCCATGGTGGTCCTGGTCATGCTGCACATGCTCCGGGTTTTTCTCACCGGATCCTACAAGCCTCCCAGGGAGTTCAACTGGGTGGTGGGGGTCCTGCTGCTGGTGACCACCCTGCTGCTCAGCTTCACCGGATATCTGCTTCCGTGGGATCAGATCGCGTTCTGGGCCATCACCGTGGGGACCAAGATGGCCGCTGCCACACCCTTCCTCGGATCGGACGGGCCGTTTCACGAGTGGCTCGGTGTCCATCCGGGAAACGACATGCGCTTTCTCCTGCTGGGGGACGAGGACGTGGGGGCCAATGCCCTGCTCCGCTTCTATGTCATGCACTGCGTTCTCCTCCCCGTGGTGGCCGGGTTTCTGATGTTCCTGCACTTCTGGAGGGTGCGCAAGGACGGCGGGATCTCCAGGCCGCTTTAGGGTTTTTGTATACGTGAGCGACACGGACCGGGCGCAACGCCGCAGATGGCCGTCATACGGCCCCAGGACAAGGGAAAGGGACATGGAACCGGAAGGCGTGAAGGAGAACCAAGAGCAGGGCAGGGACCAGGAGGTCTTCACCTTTCCCGAGCTGGTGTACAAGGAACTGCTGGTGGCCCTGATCGCGCTGGTCGTGCTCATCGTCTGGTCCCTGGAGGTGGACGCGCCGCTCAAGGCCATTGCGGACCCCAACTGGACAGAGAATCCTGCCAAGGCCCCCTGGTACTTTGTGGGTCTCCAGGATCTGCTGGTCTACTTTGACCCCTGGATCGCCGGCGTGTCCATCCCCCTGCTCATCATCCTCGGCCTGGCCGTGCTCCCCTACCTGGACCCAAACCCAAAAGGTGTGGGCCGGTACAACCTGAAGGACCGCCGGGTGGTGGTGCCCATCTTCCTGTTTGGATATCTACTCTGGTTCGCGCTGATCATCGTTGGCCAGTTCCTTCGCGGCCCCAACTGGCAGTTCTACTGGCCCTGGGAGGACTGGGCCGTGGAGAAGAGCACGGACACGGCCCTGATCAATCTCCCCAATGGCCTGGGCGGGGCGCTCCTTGCCGGCTACTTCGTGCTGGGGCTCCTCCTTCCCACCCTGTTTCACCGGGAGATGTTCCGCAGGATGGGAGCGGTCCGGTACCTAACGGCATGGACGCTCGCGCTGCTCATGTTCGGTGTTGCAGGCAAGATGGCCCTGCGTCTCCTGTTTCACGTGAAGTATATTTTGACAACACCCTATTTCTCGATATAGCGCAGGATAGAGGAGTTACTGGGAAGACAGCAGTAATGATTCAATAGTGGGTTGAGGTTTTCTGTTCATGGCCCTGATACGTGCGAGATTTCCTCTTCGCCTGATCTTTCTCTTCTCGGTTGCGGGTTTGTTCATTGCCCTCCTGGTTGTCTTCCGCTCCGAGGGGAAGCAGCCGTGGAAGGACTTCCAGGAGCGATACCGTGCAATGAACAGGGGCCTGCTCGAGGAGAGGATCAGGGAGGCAGAGGGGGAAGCCGGGGGTGAGGAGCTGAGAAGGCTGGACCGCCTTCTCCGGGAGGCGAACGGCGTGGACGGGGCCCGCATCGAACAGATCTTTCTGCCGGATGCAGGGGTCCGGGACCTGTGCGGAACCTGCCACCTGGCCGTGCAAAACCCCCTGTTCGCCCGGCACGACAACCCCCTGCGCCTTCATCCGCAGGAGATCCTCAGGGATCACAGCCCGAGCCGGTTCGGCTGCACGCTCTGCCACCACGGCCAGGGTGTGGGCCTCACCGCGAACAAGGCCCACGGGTACGAGAAGAACTGGCCCTTCCCGCGCGTTCCCGGCCGGTTCGTTCAGGGCCTCTGTCTCGGCTGCCACGAGTCCCCTTTTGGCCTGAAGGGCGCCGAGAAGGCGGAACAGGGACGCCTCCTCTTCGTGGAGCACGGGTGTTTCGGCTGCCATGAGGCCCGGGGCCTGGAGGGGATGCCCTTCATGGCCACCCCCTTTGAAGGGATAGGGACCAAGATCTACGAGCCGCGCTGGATGGTTCAGTGGATCAAGGATCCGGCAGGCATCCGGCCGGAGAACCGCATGCCCGCCTTCCGCCTGAAGGACGGGGAGATCCGGGCCATCGTGTCCTTTCTTCGATCGCAAAAGGGGCTGCCCAGAAAGCTTGCCGCCTATGATCGCAAAAGGGCTTCCTATGAAAGGGGCAGGGCGCTCTTCAAGGAAAAGGGGTGCGTGGCCTGCCACAGCGACTGGAGAAAGACGCCATCCCTCACGGGCCGTGTTCCAAACCTTTCAGATGCGGGCCTCAAGCTCTACAGCCGGTGGATCGTCACGTGGCTGGAGGATCCCTCGGCCCTGAACCCGGACACGGCCATGCCGAAGCTCATGCTGAGCACCGAGGAGCGAAGGGACCTGACCCGGTTCCTGAAGTCCCGCCGGCAAAAGGAGACAAGGGAGCTGCTGGAGGCCATGCCCGAGATCCCGGAGGACCAGGGAGACCCGGAGGAGGGCCGACGCCTGGTTCAGCTTCAGGGCTGCTACGGTTGCCACCGTGTGAAGGGGATGGAGGAGATCGCGCTTCCGGGAGTGGAGGTGGCTGCCGTGGCTCACAAGAGGATGGAGGAACTCCCCTTTGGCGACTCGTACGTGCCCCACACCAAGTGGGACTGGATCCTGAACAAGATCAGGAAGCCCTCCGTGTACGAGACCGAGCAGATGCCGCTCAAGATGCCGGACCACGAGCTCTCCGAACCGGAGATCGAGGCCCTCACCACCTATTACCTCCACAACGATTTCTACAGGATCCCGGAGCGCTATCTCTCCCGAAGCCGCCGCGAAAACCGTGTGCAGGCAAGAGGGGCGTGGATGGTCCGCCGTTATCACTGCGAGGGGTGCCACCAGCTGGAAGAGGACGCCGACCCCCGTGTCAGCCGTTACGTGAAGCTGAAGAGCCTGGTCCCCCCGCGGCTGGTGGGAGAGGCCGAAAGGGTTCAGCCTCAGTGGTTCTTCCAGTACCTGAGCAGGCCGGTGGAGCTGAGGCCGTGGCTCGAGATCCGCATGCCCGAGTTCAACTGGACCTACGAGGACCGGCAGGATCTCATCGAGTATTTCCGCATGGAAACGGAGCAGGACGTGCGCGACACGGTGCGGGTGCCCTATGTGCTGCTCCCGGTCCGGGAGGATTACGACCAGGAGGTCCTGGACATGGGCGAGTACAGGATGCAGACCGACAAGTGCATGCAGTGCCACCCGGTCTCCTTTGACGGTAAACTGCCGGAAGGCGTGAAGCTGGAGGACCTTTCCATTGACCTGATGATCTCCAAGAACCGCCTCAGGGCTGAATGGATCAAGGACTTCCTGCGCAACCCGGATGTGTACGCCGGCCGGGGCACGAAGATGCCCTATGTGTACTACACGCCGGACCGCGTCCCCAGGGTTTCCAACCCGGAGATGTGGATCGAGTACGTGACGCTCTTCCTCATGTTCATGGACCAGCCCCCCGAGGCACCCAAAGAGGAGAGCATCGAGGAGATCCGGCCCGGATCCGAGATCGACTGGACCCAATACGAATGAACCATGGTTAACCCGGACATCGCGCAAGTCGTCTGCTGCTTGAAAGCCCGTGTCCGAAGCTTGCATGAAACCTTCATCTGCGAGTGACGTAAACATGGAAACAACGGAAAAGGTTTTTGAGATCCGGACCCGGTTGTTCTTCCGTAGGATCAGGCACCGAATCTCAAAATACGATTTCGTCCTTCGGACCCGAATCCTGACGGTACGGCCTTTCGGGCTTGTCCGCCATGCAACAGGCAGGGGAGCTTCAGGTGCTTTTCCCCGGATAGCCGTGTTCCTGGTCCTCTGTGCCGCCCTCTGCCTCGGCTGTCAAAAGATGGAGTTGCTCCGGCTGTCCAGGGACCTGGGCAAGGACATCCTGTACAGGGACACGGTCTGGAACAGGGGCGGCAGCCCCTACCGGATAGAGAAATCCCTGCTCATCCCGCCTGAAGTCACCCTGGAGATTCGCCCGGGGGTGGAGGTTCTCCTGGGGCCGGAGGTGGGCATATGGTGCCAGGGGAGGATCGTTGCCCAGGGGAAGCCGGATCTTCCGATTCGCATCCTGCCCCTGGCCGGCAAGCCCTGGGACAAGATTGACTGTTTCGGAGGGAGGCTCGAGGACGGTGGAAGGGTCCCCGTCAATGTGTTCCAGCACTGCGAGGTGGCGGGAGGACGCGGCATTGTGATTCGCGCCGGCTCCGTGAACGTGAAGTCGTGCACCTTCCGGGACCATGTTTCCACTCCGGTTCGCCTGGAGTTCTCCTCGGGCAGGATCCTTGAAAGCGAGTTCTTCAACAACTCCACCGAGCAGGAGGCCGCATCCGGCAACGGCGGCGGGATCATGGTCTATACAGACAAGGAGGTCCTGGTCGCGGACAACAACGTGCACCACAACATATCCCACGGCGGACGGGACGGCGGCGGCGGCATCTATGCGTATGCCTATGACACGGGAAGGGTCATGGTTGCGGGCAACCGGGTCTTTCGGAACCGTTCGGACAGGCACGGCGGAGGGCTGGTGGCCTACGGCTGCAGCGTGGAAGGGAACCTTGTGCTGGACAACGAGGCGGGCAACTCCGGCGGCGGGATCTATGCCGTCAACGCGACCCTGAGCAGCAACCGGATCATGGAGAACAAGGCAGGGCGGGGTGGTGGCGTCTATGCAGAGAACACGCTCCTCAGGGGGAACACCCTCTCGAACAACACCGCGCCGCGGGCCATGGGAGGCGGGCTCTTCTACTACGGGGAGGGACGGATCGAGAGCAACACCTTCCTTCGCAACGGGGTTCCCCCCGGCGCAGGGCCCGGGGAGGCGGTGGTGGTGTCCGGAAGGCCGGTCTTCACCAGAAACAACATCCCCTGCAGCACCGGACACGCACTGCGCGTGCAGACACACAGCCTGGCCCCGGACCTGGACGCCACGGGCAATTACTGGGGGACCCGCCACCCCGGGACCGTTCTCCGACGTATCCATGACTGGCTGGACGATGCAGAGGTGGGCCTGGTGGACTGGCAGGGATTCCGGGAGGGATGGGTGCCCGATGCACCCCCTCCTTCCCCAGGGTCCCTGCTCTGGCAGAGCGAAGGGGATGAGTGGACCTTGAGCTGGAGCTATCCCGGGGACGTGGCTGTCTCAGGGTTTCGCGTCTACATGAACACGGAACCGGACCTCCCACCTGCCCATGTGTGTGACCTCGGTCCTGAAGAGCGATCGTACAGGGCATCGAGGCCCGGTCCTGCGCCTTTCCAGGTCCGGCTGTCCGCCTATCGGGAAGGGGCAAAGGGCGAGCACCTGGAAAGCGGTTTCTCCCGCGAGGCGTTATTCAAGGCCAGGGAGGAACAGGAGCGCACGGCCGATTCGGCACATGCAAGTGCAGAGGCCTTGCGGCCCTCGGGGTGCGAGTCTCCCCCGGCAACCGTGTCAGGGCTGGAGGCCTCCACCGGCATGACAGGAGCCTTGCAGGACAGGGCACGCTACGAGATCTGCGAGGCAGGCACCCGTTTCTCTCCGCCCGTCTTTGACAGCGGACCGGTGGAGGCCGGGGGATCCCTGCCCCTTCCCTCGGACCTCCTGGAGCCCGGAAGGGAGTATGCCTGGCGCGTGGCCTTTCAGGATGGAAACGGGGACTGGACAGCCTGGTCCGACCCTATGCGTTTCTGCACGCCCGCCCTGGGGGACGACCTGCTCCGGGGGCCTATCCTGCAGGACGCGGTGTGGGGCCCGAAAGTGCCTCAAGGGGAAGTGAAGGCGGTTTACGACGTAACCGGCAACCTTCTTGTTTCCGATGGTGTGTCTGTGAACATCCTTGGCGGGACCGTCCTGAACCTCTCGCCGGGTGTCTGGATCCGCATTCGTGGAAACCTGTCAGCCAGGGGGGAGCAGGGCCGTGCCATCCGTTTCACCGGGGACCCGGATGCTCCGTGGGGGAAGCTGTTCTTCGAGGGGAGGGCATCGGAAAGCGAGCCCGGGGTTCCGGGTGACGAGGAGGGCGCAAAGGGTGTCCTTAGCAACTGCGTTGTTGAGCACGGCAGCGGGATCCTCGTGGAGGAGGCCGGGCCGCTCATCACGGGCTGTCTCATCCGGAAAAACCATGGCAGCGGCATTGCCGTGAGAAACGCGGCCGTGAGGATCAAGGGGAACCGCATCCTTGAGAACCAAAGCTCTTCAAACGGCGGCGGAATCTATGCTTACGGAAGCAGGCTCATCTTTATCGAGGACAATGAGATCCTGAACAACTTTGCGGACGAAGACGGCGGCGGGGTTTTTGCCTACGGGTACCGGTCCACCACGGCCGTGAACCTGTTGCAGAACCGGATCCTGAACAACCGATGCAAAGGGGACGGCGGTGGTGTGTGGGCCTCCAGGTCTTCCATGAAGGGAAACCGTATCGACTCCAACCGGGCCGAGGGGAACGGCGGAGGGCTGTTTGCCACTTTTGCCCTGGTGGAGGACAATGAGATCCTGAACAACCGGGCCGGGCAGGGGGGGGGTGGTGCCTATGCGGAAACCAACAGCACACTGGTGGAGAACATCCTCCGAGGAAACCGGTGCCGGGGCGCCTTCGGCGGCGCTGCGTACCTGAACTTCTGGGGGATGAGCATCAAGAATGAGGTGTTTCGCGGGAACCGGGTAACAGGCAACCGGGCAGGCAGCCCGGAGGACAACGGCGGTATCTATCTCAACGGTTCCATGATCTTCGAGAACAACCGGATCTTCAGGAACCGGGGCTCCCAGCTCTACAACGCCAACCCGGCCGGGCGCCCTCCCCTTGCCGCACCCAACTGCTACTGGGGGACAAAGAGCGTGAAGGCGGTGGAAGCAGGGATCCATGACGCGGCGGACGATCCCGGGCTGGCCCCTGTGCTGTACAAGCCCATTGCAAAGACACCCGAAGAGGCGGACGGCCGCTGATTCACTGACCCTTGAAGACAGCAGACAGGAGGAGAGCCCCATCGCACTGAAAGCATACATCTTCGATCTCAACGGCACGCTGCTCGACGATTTCACCCACAACATCCAGGCGTTTCAGATGATCTTCAAGGAGTTCGGCCTGGAGATACCAGACCCTAGAATCGAAAAGTTGATGGGAAAGCCCACCCCCATCATCATCGGGACGGTCATGGAGGAGAACGGCATTCAGGCCGATTTCAGGGCGCTGGCACTCAAGAAGGTGGACTACTACATACAGGTCACCGAGGGGAGGGACATCTTCTTCCCGGAGACCGAGGAGGTGGTTCAATCCCTGAAGAAGGATTACAGGATCGGGATCTTCACCGGGACCACGCGGAAGCAGATCAGCATCCTCGGAGACTTTTTGAACAGCTTTGATCTCGTGGTTGCTGGCGAGGAGGCGATCAAACCGAAGCCCGCCCCGGACACCCTCCTGTTCATGGCAGAGAAGATGGGGTTCGATCCCGGGGACTGTTCCTATGTGGGCGACATGCCCCAGGACATGATTACGTCGAAGAACGCCGGCATGAAGGGGATCGGCCTGGAGAACAGGATGTACTCGGGAGAGGAGCTGATCGAAGCCGGCGCCGTGAAGGTGATCAGCAACCTCAGGGAGATCCAGGGCCTGGACCTGTGAGGATGATTTCATCCCAATGCATCAGGGCGTCCGTGCCGTAGTAGGCCGCAACGGGAGCTCTGCCTCTTGGCGTTCATCAACGCCACACCCGCCTTTTTTTCCTTCACAAATAATAGCTCTTCGGGCTGCTCGACTGTTCCCATGAAGTGTAAACATCAGGTCACACTCCCAATGGGGGCAGAATGTGAAACATGGCAAGACATTGATTCCTCACAGACCTTACAAAGCCGCTGAAAGTAAAAGCTAAATCGCGAGATTATGCCTTTTCGTCTGGTTTTGATGCGAACGATCGACCATGGACGCACGAGGCGGAATAGAGATTGCACAGCAAGAGGAAGAAATGATCATTCAGCTAGGACTCCAAATTAGAGGATTAACCGTCGCATGGCAGAAAACACAAGAACGCCTGTTCCAGAAAGACGCATACTGAAAATCATCATCGTCATTCGTGGTGAAAAGGTGATACTGGATTCGGATCTCGCTGAACTTTATGGCGTGGAAACAAGACGCCTCAACGAGCAAGTCAGGAGAAACATCCACAAATTCCCGGATGATTTCATGTTCCAATTGAGCAAAGACGAATACGAAAACTTGAAGTCGCAATTTGCGACTTCAAGTCTGGGCTGGGGAGGCCGGCGAAAACCGCCCTTGG
>CAZSUQ010000036.1:0-16519 GCA_964609935.1 uncultured Thermodesulfobacteriota bacterium
CGTTGGCCTGGCCGCCTTGCTGTGACCGTAACGAGCCCGGAGGGAGTCGCCTTTTCGCTCGTAGCGCTTCTTGTCGCAGGTCTCGACGACCTCATGGATGTGTTCAGCCTGAATCCAGTGCCACCGGGGTCTGGATACGATCGCCTTTAGGAGATCGTCGATCGGAACCCAGCCCTCGCCGTCGAGTACGAGGTCCAGGGCCCCTGGATCATGCCGGAGGGCGTAGGACATGAGCTTGCTCAGTTTTACTCTCTCTTGCTTCTTCACCGTACCTCTGTATCACACATCTTCTTCTGGAAATTTTGAAGTAATCATTTCTTTTGTGTCGAAGAGAAGGATCTTCTTGACCGAAAGATGATCTGCATGGTATCCGACCCAATATGTGACGATTCCCGAAGGCGTAAAATCTTTGGAAGAAGGCTTCAGGCAATCACAATGATGGACATGACGGATACGATCATCTTCCTTCTTTGTGTCCTCTTGCCATTGGTTGGCTTCGCCATCCTCCTCAAAAAACGAAACAGGATTGCCGCTCTCGCATTCGGGATTTACCTGCTATCCTACCTGCCTTTCACTCTAACCGGAAAGTACATCATAGCCAATCATGGGGGAAGCGATTGGAGGAAGGAATGGTGTCCAAAACACTTATCCTACCCGTACAGGGCTTTTAGTGGGAGGTCACGCATCGGCTATTCGCTCCTAGCGGCGCTGTATTGGCCCCCTCTCGTCCTCGACAAGTGGCTTTGGCACGAGACCGACTGGGACCCATTCGGGGACGTGACCACCGACCCTTGAGAGTTTGACTGGAGGTGTATGGCGAGGGTGCACATCCGAAATTCTTCATGTTAAGAGGAAGGACGAGTCGTAACCAACCCTTTCACCAAACCGAGGATAGACGAAAATGACCACAATAAAGAAGCAGCCTCCCAGAAAGAAGAGGAGACATCCAACCGTACCCAAATCCAGGAAGAAACCACCAAAACAGATACAGAAAGCAAGAAAACAGCCTTTGAAACTGCCCTAGCAAGAAACACCGCTGGCCCATGAGCCAAGCTCCTTTCAAGCATCCCGAACAAAGAAAAGCCGTCTTGGTTCAAGGACGTAAGCGCATTTTCCTGGTACATACCTGCCGGCACCGGTTACCGGCTGTTGTGGAGAGCATGATGGAGCTTTGCGCCAGAGTCACGAGTCGTTCTTTGACGAAAAAAGGCCAATATTTTGACATTCCAACCAGAGCGGACAGAGGACCGAACCTAGTGTTTTCCCGGTCCAAGGCCTCTATCGAGCCTCCTCACCCTTTTTTCCTTTAAATTCATGCACAAGCCTCTGAAATTAGGGATTTACAGGGCCTTGGAGAAGCCGTTTTTTGTTGTTCGTCCCCGGATTCCGGTACGGGCGAATATTGGTACGGAATTTGCTAAATTCTGTTAGAAAAATGCATTTGAAGTGCATTTTCCCATCTAGGAAAAAGGACTGTTAGATTCGCAAAGGGCTGGAAGGCGAGTCCACGAAGATGGTGGAACAACCCTAACAGGCCCAAGGCGCAGGAGAATCAGGACTGGGTTCTGCCGGCAGATGTTCTTGAGTATGAACTCTCCGAGAAGATTGGATCCAGGGAAGGCCTTTTCAAGGGACTCTCCGTTCCCGTGGAGACGGCGCAGCCGTCTTAAGGGTGTAGGGGAAAAAAAAAGAAAAAGAAAACAGATAGAGGCAATAAGATGAATCGGTTCGAACAGGTGCGAGCGGGGATCCCGGGTCAAAGTCCGCAAGTCCTTTCGGTCAGCAGTGGAAAGGGTGGTGTTGGAAAGACCAACATCGTGATCAATCTTGCCATTCAAATGCAGCGGAAGGGGTTGAAGGTCCTGGTCTTTGATGCCGATCTCGGTCTCTCCAACGTCCCCATCCTGTTGGGGATGGCTCCTGAATACGATCTATCCCATGTATTGCAGGGAAGTCGGACGATGGGGGAAGTCCTGCTCCAGGGGCCTGAAGGGATCATGGTTCTCCCTGCAGGAAGAGGTATTCAGGGGTTGGGTGCTCTTACAGAAGAACAACAGTTGAAGCTTCTCTGCGAGACGGAACAACTGAAAGAGCGTTTTGATGTAGTGCTCCTTGATACGGGCTCGGGCATCTCGCCGAATGTCATCTACTTCAACATCGCGTCTTCGGAGAACGTGATCGTTCTTTTCCCGGAACCTGCAGCCATGGCGAATGCCTACACACTGATGAAGATCCTTGCCGTTGATTACGATCGAAAGGCATTCCGGATCATCCTGAACGGTGTTAAGAAGGAGGAAGAAGCTCAAGGAATCATCGAGCGGTTCGGGACGATCTGTCAGAGATTCCTGAATGTTTCGGTCTCCTGTGTCGGAACCATCCCTTACGATATGCAGATTCGAAAGGCCGTGGGCATACAGAAGGCGGTGGTGGAACTCTATCCAAAGGCCGCTGTGAGCCAGTGCTTTGATGCCCTGGCATCCAAGTTGCTCGCCTTCCCCTCCAGGGATCTGCATGCAGGAGATTTGCGGTTCTTCTGGAAACGGGTGTTTTCCCCGCAGGCCTCAGGCGAGCCGGTCCCTTCCGATCTCTTACCCCTTTCATCAACCGGCGGCGCCTAGCCCCGCACTCTCTATATTAACGTCCGCCTGAACCTGGGAAACGGGGTGTTTGCTCCCTCCCGGCCTCCTGCTGCATCATAAACCTGTAAGCAGGGTGCTGCTTGAAACAAAAAAATCCCGGAGCAGGAAAGGGGTATCCAATGCTGAAAATTTACGGAGCCGACCTTTCAGGGCCGAGCAACAAGGTCCGGTTCGTGGCCAACGCACTTGGCCTGGAGTTTGAGTACAGAAGAGTCAACCTGATGGAGGAAGAGAACAAGACCGAGGATTACCTGAAACGCCACCCGGCAGGCAAGGTGCCGGCCATCGATGACGACGGGTTCGTTCTCTTTGAGAGCAATGCGATCATCAAGTACCTGGCCGTCAAGGCAGGATCGCCCCTCTACCCGAAGGAAACGGAGAAGCAGGCGGTCATTGACCAGTGGATTGATTTCGCCTCGCATCACATCGGTGCGGCCTTAAACCGTGTTGTGTTCAATCGGGTTTTCGCTCCCTTTTTGAAGATGGAGGTGGACGAACGATCCCTGAATGAGGGCCTCTCCTTTCTTGACCGGTTCCTGCCGGTGGCGGAAACCCAGCTTCAGGCGAACACCTATCTTGCCGGCAACGAGCTGACCCTGGCCGACTTCAATCTCCTGGCCCTTCTCGACCCGGCTGAAATCGCAGGGATCGACCTGTCCGGCTATCCAGGCATTTCAACGTGGCGCGAAAATCTTCAGGAACAGCTGTTTTACACCAAGTGCCACAAGAACTTCGGGGAAGCCATCAAGAAGGTCACCGGAGGATAGCCCGGGACCTGCACCCACCCACCTGCTTCGGCTTGAAGCATCTCTCTGCAACGTTCGACTGATACGGCACATTCTCCTGTGCCGAACCCTTGGGGTACGGCCTTTCAGCCACGCCCCGTTGTGTCACCCCTCGATTCCTCCACCTGTTTTCGAAGAACCTTTCGGCTCAACCGGGACCGGATTCCTGTCGAAAAGATAGAAGTAAGGATTGAAAAAAGAGGGAGGAATCCGATGCAAACACGCTGTTCAAAAGGTCTTGTCCTCGGTGTGTCTCTGTTTATCTGCCTGACCCTGGTGCCCGGGGCTCCCATGCAAATCCCGGTAGAGGCCAAACACTCCAGGGAAGAGAAACAAGAGATCGAATCCCGCCTCCTCTGGAGTCACGATTTTCCCGGGGCCGTGGTTTACCTCGAACTCACACCGAACGGGCTCATTTACGCTGTTGCCCGGGAGGGAAAAAAGAAGAAGTCTCCACGCTCCCATTTCCTGCTGAACGAGAAGGGCGAGGTCTTCTGGAAGGGGAGCGTCAAGACAACGGCCCTGATCGCCGACGATCCCCATGCGATCGTGATGGAGGTCCTGGAAACGGGCCTGGTTCTCAAAGGGGTGGCGTCTTCCGGAACGACCAGGTGGCACTATCCCCTGAAGGGGATCCCTGCCTCCACGATCTCGGATGCCCTCTCCAAGACCCTGGTCATGGTTGTCTTACCCTATGAATGGGCAGGGGCCGAGGGTCAGGCACAACCCGCTGATGCGGTTGCCCTGGACCTCACCACCGGCAGGGAAAGGTGGTCCACTCAGCTAGGGGAGATCTCCGGCTCCATGACCTCGTTCGGCAGCGAGTTCGCAGTTCATGAGAACAACGTCTGGTGGGCGGCCGGGGGGCGTGCTGCCTGCCTCGACCTGGAAAGCGGGGAGCCTTACTGGAACGTACCCATCAAGGCCAACGAAGAGGCGGATTCTGTGTGGGATTTTTCAACGGACAGGGCGGTTGTGGTGAAAGGGGGAGAAGTGACCTCCTTTTCCAGAGAGGGTGGCCTCGAGTGGCAGCGGGAATTGAGAGAGGAGGCACGTCCCAATGGGTTGGGGATTGCCTCTTCCGGTGTTGTTGCCAGTGTGTTCACAAAAAAAGAGGCTGCTCTGGCCCTGCTCGACACGGCGGACGGAAATCCTCTGTGGATCAAGAGCTTCAAGCACAAGACAAAGAAACTCGGGCCGCCTCCCCGGGGCATTGCCGTGAATGATGCGAGTGTGGCCCTGGCCATCGGCAAGAACCTTCTGGGCTTTTCTCTTCTCTCGGGGAAAGAGCTTTTCAAACACAAGATAAAAAAACGCATCTTTCTGGGACTGGAGGAGCTGCGACCCTTCAAGAACCACCTTGTGCTCATCGGGGCGGAGGGTGCAGCGGGACACGCCTTGATGGATGGGCATGAGATCTGGAAACAGGACGATTTCATTGACCCTGTTTTTGAAATGAGAAAGACAAGGGAGGCGACGCTTGCCCTTGGGATGTCCGGGCTTTCCGGAGGCACGGCCCCGGGTGCCCAAAAGGCCTGGAAGGATTATCAGTCCGGATCCCGGGACTTCACGAATGCGGCCATGGAGGCCTCCTTCCAGCAGGGCCTGTACAGCCAGCAGCAGCGGGAGAAGATGAGACGCGCGTCGTCGAACATGTCCAATGCTATCGGAAGGTTCATGGAGATCGACATTCAGCTCGTGAACAGGGGTCTTGGGCCGGATTACGCCGAATTCTACCGGCACCGTGGAATGACGTTCATCAAGTTGAAGCAGGTGAGTGCACTGGATGCCGCCCTCTTGAACCTGGAAACAGGTGAGATGGAAGAAGCAGGAGTCTGCACGCCCGGCCAGGGGTGCATTTCACAGATGCTCGTGGACCCGCAGAGGAACAGGGTCATTCAAGCCTTCCGACAGGCAACCATTCTGTGCAAGGAAGAGAACCTCATCAAGGTTTACCGATTCTCTCCGTAAGGAAGGGGCCGGATCGGGGAAGGTTGGACCCGGGTCGTTTCACCCCCGGGATTGCAGAAAGTTCCGGAAGGCCTCTTCCGTAGCGTACCTCGGCTGCCAGCCGGACACCTTTTTGAACTTCTCGTTATTTACCACAACCGGATGCTCCATGAGGCTCACCCACCCCTGGGACCCCCTTTCCAGGCGGAGGGCAAAGAACAGGTTGGCCAGGGGTTTGAGCACCCACGAGGGCAGTTTGATCAGGCGTGTTCCCGAGATCCTGGTCATGCTTCTCATGGTGGAGTGGTCGTCTGCCGCGATGTTGAAGGTTCCGGGAATGTCTTTCTTGATGGCAAGATAGAGGGCCTCCCCCAGGTCCTCCTCGTGAAGGAACTGTATTTTTGGATCCCGCTCCCGGATACAGAAGGATACCTTTCGGGTGAACACATCTGCAGCGAAGTTGCTGAGATTGGGCCCCACGATCACCGGCGGCCTGAACACGGTGAGCACGATCCCGGGATGGTCCTTGAAGAACTCCTTCATGAACAGCTCCACTGCAAGCTTGTCCGATGAGTAGTAGCTGTCCTCGTTCGCCTTCAGGGGATATTCCTCGGTCATGCCGATGGGATTGTCCGGGTGTGATCCATAGGAAGCGGTACTGCTCGGGTAGACGACCTTCCTCACGCCGCATTCCACGCAGGCCCTGAAGACGTTCTTTGACCCTTCAACATTGATCTCGTGTGTCTTCTTCTTGTCGTGGATCTCTTCCACGATGAAGGCCAGATGAAGAACCGTGTCCACACCCTGGAAAAGGCTCTTGATGTTCGGGCTCCGCACGTCCTCCAGGTGGAAGTCGGTTTTGCCGGATTTCGCCTTCATGGGTTTGATATCGACTCCCACGATCCTTTCGATCTCCGGGTCCGCCTCCAGCTTCGGCAGGACCGTGCCCGCAAAGTAGCTGTTGATTCCCGTGACGGCGACCGTGCTCATGCTTCCCCCCTGAGTCCTTTTGCATTTTGCTGAAGCATAGTATGAAAACAAGGGCCGGGCAACCCGGGGTTGAAGCTTCATGGGGTACCGGAAAGATGGGACGAGCGAAAAAGGAGAGATCGTGTCCGTCAAGACGTGAAGGGGTCCCGGATATTGCACGAAGCCTTCCAGCGTTCTCGCCACGAAGTTTCGTGCAATATCCGGGTTGCGGTTTATGAGATGACCTGGGTGCAGATGGAGTCCACACTGACCGGAATGCCCTCATGAGGGGTTCGCTTCCTCGACCCCAGTTCCCGAGGGTTCCTCATGGCCTTCAGGATTTCAATGCTGGTCTTGTAGCCTTTGTGGAGACGGCAGATGTCGATGGCCATTCCGCAGATCTGGGCAACGGCCTGCACGAAGTCCACGTCCTCCAGCGCGAAATCCCACGGCTCGGAGGTGTAGATGCGCATGACGCCGATCACGTTCCCGTGGATCGTGATGGGCACGCCAAGGATGGAGCTGATCCCCTCTTTCTTCGCGTCCTTTGGATACTGGATTCTCGGATCATCCATGACGTCGGAAATGGCAACCGGTCCTTCTTCCAGGGACTCCCGGATGGAGAGCAGGTGGCTTATGGGGCCCTTCTGGAGGTACTCATCGCTCAGCCCGTACGATGCGGCCAGCTCCAGCTCTTTTGATTTTCGGTTAATGAGAAACATGGAGCACCCTTTGGCCTTCATCGTGTTCCTTATGCTGGCGACAATCATGGGTACAATCTGCTCCACTTCCTTGGTCTCGGAAATGGCCCTGGAAACCTTTAAAAGCGTGTCATAGTGCATAGCCTGTTTCTTCATGGTCTCCTCCTTCGCAACGAGGTGGTTGGAATGGACCTGGCCTGCCACAGTCATCGCTGAACAGACAATCCCGGATTCCTATCCTGTAGAACGGACAACGGAACGAGCAGCCGGCTTAGCGGAACAGACCCGTCACTGGAGGAGGAAGAGGTGCCTTCTTGAGGAGCGAACACGATACATAGCGTATCTTCCGCAACAGGGTGATCCAGAACATCACGTTGCACACGCGCCTGGATACCGGTGAGGAAACAGGTCGGACAGGAACAAGGCTGTCCATTCGTTTTCAGGATAAGAAAGGACGGAGCGTGGTGTCAATAAATTTCTACGGCAGCAATCCCTAGCTGCACCGTAGGGTTTCCTCGGAGGACAAAGGGTTAAGAGGTAGAAGCGTGTGTGATGAGCAGGACCCTGACCCGCATATTACATGAACCCTTCCACTGCAAGCGATGGAAGCATGGAAGATTCGGGCTAGCCGTTCGAAAGGTGCTTTGTGCCCAGATGGATCGGGAGGCAGACGGCCAGGATATGGATGAAGACGCAGAACACGGAGACAAGGCCCGTGAAAGCCCAGAAGCCGCTGGAAAGGGGGAGGTCCCTCAGCTGGGCATCCAGGTAGAGGTAGGCAGGCCAGCCGACTGAGAACACCACGAGCCCGATGTACAGCAGGCAAACCATCATGTAAACGATGCCGCCGAAGCTGGTGGAGATGCTTGCCGGGTTGGCCACGGTAAAGCGGGGATAGGCGGCCCCGAGCCCCACGCCGATACTCGTGATGCCCAGGGTGATCATGAAGATCGTCACAACAGAGAGGAGCATGGTCAGGGGCTCGACGTTCAGCATGCGATTGGTCAACAGGACGAGCAGTTCCGCCAGAACGAGCAGGGGGATCAGGCTGACCCAGAACTTGGACCAGAGGAAGCTCTTGATGCTTACCGGTGCGCTCTGCACGATCCAGAAGGCCCTTCCTTCCAGGGACACCGCAGGGAACACGAAGCGGGCGCCCACGGCGGTGAGCACGAATCCGGCCAGGGCCAGGTTCAGAAAGGAGATGACGTTCTTCAGCATAAAGCTCGGAAGCGGGTAGTTCTCCAGGGGAAGGACCTTGAAGTTGTACAGGTAGATCACCACCAGGGCCAGCAGCAGCAACACCTGGGACCACTGGGTCGTGTCTCGGAAAAAGGCCTTCACATCCTTGATCATCAGGCCGCGCCAGGCCTTTGAAACCGGAGAGGGAAGAGCAAGGGCGATCTTCTCCACGATCCGGAGCCTTGCCGGGCTTACGCCCCGGGCCTCCTGCGTCTAGGACCACCCCTGGAAGAACACCCCCTCGCTCAGCCAGCTGCCGAGCACCACCATGGCCAGGCACGTGGAACCCATCAGGGCCAGGTAGAACAGGGCGTCTGCCTGCTCGTGGGGAAAGAGGAAGGGGGAGAGGGCCTCTGTGGCCCAGTTGCTCGGCAAAAAGATGGAGGAGGGTGCCTTGATTGCAGCCAGGAACTCCATCAGCCCCTGGGAGAACTCCTGGTCCACCAGCCGTTCGGGCCGGAGCAGGCGAAACAGAACCACCAGGCTCACCAGGATCGTCAGGCCCACCACGAACAGGAGGTCCTTGAGCCTCCGCGCCGGAAAGACCGTGACGAGCGTCATGGTGAACATGATTCCCAGCGCCGCCGGTATGAGCACAAAGGGGATGGAGATGGCTGTGAGCTGAAGGAAGTATCCCGGTCCGGTACGGAAGACCACGGCATAGGCCAGGAACACCGGCAGGGCAAAGATCAGGACCATCCAGGAGGAGTTCACCGTGGTCTCCAGCAGCTTGATCCCGTACAGGCGGTTCCCGGAGACGGGCACGCTCAGGATGAGCGGAAGATCCTCGGAGAGGTAGTACGTGGAAAGCGCTGTGATGATGTTGGAATAGACCAGGACAAAGAAGAAGGTGAGAAACACCATGGAGAGCAGCTTTTTTGCCAGGATGGGCCCGAAGATCTCCACGCTTGTGAAGTAGTCCAGGACCAGGAAGGAGGCCACAAAGACACCGGCCCAGGTGGCGAGGCTCAGGAGTCCGAGAAGGAAGGTCTTGATCCAGCCCTTCTCCTCCCGGAATCGTAACCGATTCCTCATTGAATAGAGATAGGGAAGACTCAAAGGATCCATATTCAAGGGCCACCCTGGATATTTCTGTTGTATGTTCTTTTGTAAACTTCTCGATCCGCGAGCATCCAGGTCATCCCTTTTTCCTCTCTGACCCGGCCGGGATGTCGTGCAGAAAATCGCCCACCTCGGTCACCACCCCTCCCGTCAGGTTGAGGAAAATGGCCTCCAGCCTGGCCTCCTCGTTCCGGAGCCCGTCGGCCAGCTCCTCCAGGGTCCCTGTGACGAGAATGCGTCCGTGCATGATGATCGAGATGCGGTCACAGGTCTCCTCGGCAACCTCCAGGGAGTGGGTGGACAGGAACACGGACACGCCCTTGTCCGCGATCTCACGGAAGATCCCCTTGACCATCCTGGCCGCCTTGGGGTCCAGGCCCACCATGGGCTCGTCGATGATCAGCACCCTGGGATCGTGTAGCAGGGCAGAGGCCATGACCAGGCGCTGCTTCATCCCGTGGGAGTAGCTCGAGACCAGCTCGTTCTTCCACTGTTCCAGCTCGAACAGCTCCAGCAGCCTCGCCCTGCGCCCGGCGGCCTGATCTTCATCCATGTTGTAGAGCCTTGCCGTAAAGCCGAGGAACTCTTCGCCCGTGAGCCGCTCGTAAAGGAAGGGCCGGTCCGGAATGAACCCGAAGGTTCTCTTTGCCTCAAGGGGCTCATGGAGGATGTCGTGCCCGCAGATTTGAGCGGTCCCCTCCGTGGGTTTCAGGATGCCGGCCATCATCTTGATGGTGGTGGTCTTGCCTGCACCGTTCGGGCCGATGAACCCCAGGATCTCACCCGGCCGAACCTCCAGGTTTACGTGGTCCACGGCCGTGAAATCGCCATATTTCTTTGTGAGGTTTTTGAGTTCGATCATTTGGCTGCCAGGATCTTGAGGGTTTTGATCTTTCCCATGAACCGGACGATCTCCACCTGCCGGTCGATGCCTCCCCGTATGAGGCGGATGTGGGTGGCGTCCGCAGGCATCTGGTTGAAGACCGGGTCCAGGGAGAGCCATGAGCCCACGTGGACCTCGGGCCAGGCATGGTAATAGAAACGGTCGTTCACAGACACCAGCCCCACGTTCGTACGGGCAGGCAGCCCGATGGACCGGGCCAGGGCCACGTACAGAACCGTGTGCTCGTTGCAGTCGCCCACCTTCTGGCGGAGGACCTGCAGGGCATTGGGCAGGGACGGCACAGCGCGTTTTTCCAGGTTGCGGTGAACCCACTGCATCAGGAGCCTTGCCGCCTGCTGGCTGTTCTTCTCCTCTCCGACGATCTGCTTCGCCTGTGCGGCGATCTCCGGGTGGTCCGCCTGGATGAAGAGGTCCGAGGCAAGGTAGGGCTGCATCTCCGAACCGCTCGCAGGCAGGGCAGAAGGTGTGAACGTGTCCGGCTCTTCCCTGTTCACGTAGAGGAGGGGGTATCTGCCGGGGTTGAGTCGCTGTCGCCCACCTTCAAGCTCCAGCCCCTGGACCGCATCCACGGGCAGCTGCACGCTCAGGAAACCGGTATCCCTGGGATTCGGGATCGGCTTGCCCAGGGATTCGATGGAGGTGGCCTGCACCACGTCGATTTTGACCCCTGACTTCCAGCCCCGGGTGAGGGCGTCCTCGCGGGTCTCGCGAATCATCTCCCATCCCAGGGGCGTGTTCTGTTTGAGGATCCGGCCGCCGGCATCCACCCAGAGGTCCACGTTGATTCCTGCGTATCCCGTTGTCAGGCGGAAGGAGGGGATCGCCTCCCCGTCTATCTCCACGAAGTCCTCCCCCTTCACCTCCACCACCATGTCCCTGACGCTCAGGGTGGACGGGTCCATGACCGGCAGGGAGAATTTCTCCCCTGCCTTGAGGGGTTTCTTCCGGAGCAGCGCGGACAGGCTCCCGGGAAGCGTGGGAACCTTGTCCAGGGTCATGGTCTGGGAAGAGTCGATGCCTGCGGTCATGAGGTCCAGCTTGAGCGAGGTGCCCTCCACCCGTCCCGTGACCCTGGTTTCCACGAGGCCGGACTGAAGGTCAAAGACAAAGGACTTCAAGCCGAGGTCCGGACCGATGATGCCGCGGGTTTTGATGGAGACGGTCATGGGGAATCCCTGGGCGCGGACCTCCAGAAAGCTCTGTTCCCGGAAGGTGTAATCATCCCCGTCAGCCCCGAATGCCCGGTGCGCGTAGCCCACCTTGCTATCCTTGTAGTAGATCCCCATCCACTCGTCGTACACCTTGACGGCCAGCGGCGTTCCGGCCAGCAGGGAGGACACGCCGGTACCCCAGGTGTGCTTCTGGACGAGCCGCCCCATCATCCCGAGCCAGATGAGCACGAGGAGCACGCCAAGGGGATGGTTTCGAATAAAGCGAATCATAGACTTCTCTATAATCGAAACAATTCCCGTGAAAGATGAATCCGGAAAAGCAAACGGCTCATGCAATATCCGCTACTTTACTCCTTTGCGTCACCGTATTTACGTACACGTGTACGAAGTCTTCCCGGCATGATTTGACCGTTTTGCTGTGGGAAATGTTTCAGGTATCATGGAAAGAATCAAGCATTTCCCCATGAAAGGAAGGAACAAGGTTTTTTTCAAAGGCCTGCCAACGTCTTGAGAACAGGAAAGGCTTGGGACCCATGGTCATGGAAGAACCGCGCGCAAAGAGAGAAGAGAACATGCCTGGGAAGGGATCTGCCTGGATCTTCCCTCTCCTTTTATCCTCCCTCCTCATGATCCCATGGCTTCTTGGGTGCCAGTGCCCTCCGGACGTGTATGACGAAACCAGGGGTTACTACCTCCCCTATCCGGGAGGCTCTGCATTCATCGTGGGCCAGGGGAACAACGGCCTCGGCGAGATCTGCCCTGACTGCAGCCACTACGAGGAGTATGCCATCGACTTTGTGATGGAAGAGGGCACACCGCTGCCCGCGGCCAGGGCCGGGACCGTGCAGGGTATACGCGACGACTGCCCGGACGTGAACTGCCCGTGGGCCGGCGGGGAGAGCCCGGAGTGCTGCGGCAACTACGTGATCGTGCTGCACGAGGACGGGACCCGGAGCCTTTACTGGCACCTTCAGCCCGGAGGGGTTCTCGTGGCTCCCGGCCAGGTCGTGGCGCAGGGGGAACTCCTGGGGCTTTCCGGGAACACGGGCATCAGCATCATGCCCCACCTGCACTTCGCGGTAAAGGTGCCTTCTGGCAGTGACATGTGTGCGGACACGGGCTGCCCGCCCGGCCGTGGATGCGGGAGCTTCGGGTGCAGCGAGGACGCCAGCACCGAGGTGGCCTTTGCCGAGGTGTGCGGAGACGGTGTGCCGTTGTTCGGAACCATCTACACCTCCTTCAACAGCAGCACTCCCTAGTGGGATGCAGCGAGTTATCCTCCAGCGGGATGTGAGCGATCCATGCACTTCTTCAACATGAAAGGGCCATGGAACCGGTGGGTCTCCCTGATCTACGATCATGTAGTGGCAGGGGGAAGCGGTGAGCTTTACGAAAACCTTGTAGGGTTCCTGTTCAACGGATTGCCGGAAGGCTGCCGTGTCCTTGATGTGGGGTGCGGGTCCGGTCAGGTTTGCAGGTGCATTGCCGGGAAGCATCCACAGGCCAGGGTCCTCGGCATCGACCTCTCCCCTGACCAGGTGGATCGCGCCGGGAAGAAAAACCGGGACCTGGAGAATGTGGAGTTCCAGGTGGGGGATGCCATGGACCTTCAGTTCCCTGCAGAGAGCTTCCACAGGGTCCTGTCCGTTGCGTCCATCAAGCACTGGCCTGATCCTGCCCGCGGGCTGGAGCAGATGCGCCGCGTCTGCAAGAAGGGCGGGCAGGCCTGCGTGCTCGAAGTGGACCGGAACAGCTCATGGCAAGAGGCGCGAGCCTTCGTGGCCAGGTGGAGGATGGTGCTGCCAGGAACGAGGCCCCTGATGAGCGCGTATTTCCACCGGTTCGTGGCAGGCCAGGGCCTGGACACGGGTGAAATGACGAGCCTGTTTCGCGCCTGCGATTTCCAGGAGAGTCACGTACAAAAGATTCCTGACCAGCCCTTTCTCATGGGGCTGGGTATCCCATAGCGGGTTAACTCGAAAGTTTCGCCATCCTTTCATCAAGACCTACGGGTGAGGGGACCTTCGCCGATGCAGGCATCCTCCAGGATCCGTTCCATCTGGACGGAAAGGGGATTTCTCTGGCACACGGCTGAGAAGTTCCGCCTGAAGCCCCTCTTGGCCCACCTGACCCGTCGGGTGGCCACGCGGTCGCCCTTTGCGGTTCCCCCTGTCGTCATCCTCCAGCTCACTGAGGCCTGCAATCTTCGCTGCCGCATGTGTTACGAGTGGGGAGAGACCGGATCCCGGCACGCGGAGGGCAGGAACAAGCCGGCGACCCTGGATCCCGGGGTGGTGGAAACCCTGCTGGAGGACTGCCGAAGGGAGAAGACCCTCTACTCGCTCTTTGGGGGTGAACCGCTCCTCTACCCGGGCCTGGAAAGGGTGATCGAGCATGCAAAACGGAACGGAAGCTCCATTGAAACCGTGACCAACGGCACCCTGCTTTCCGGCAAGGCTGCCATGCTGTCCGAACTCGGAATGGATCTGGTCCGGGTGTCCCTGGACGGGCCAAGGGAGATCAACGACCAACAGAGAGGCAAGGGAAGCTATGACAGGGTTTTGAGCGGGCTGGAAACCCTCTTCGAGGAAAAGGCCCGTTCCGGAAGGGGAAACCCCCTTGTGGGAATCATCTACACGGTCACGCCGGACAACGCCCTTGCCCTTGAGCAGCTGTTCTGCAGGGACCTGGACCTCCGGTGGGTGGATTTCGTGACCATCCAGATGCAGAGCTTTGTCACCCGGGAGATGGGGCTGGGATACGGGCGCCTGCTGAAAGAGGAATTCCGGATCGATGAAAGCCCGTACTGGAAGGGGATGTTGCGTGATCCGGCCGACTTTAAAGGCATGGACGTGAAGGAGATGCTTCGCCAGTTTCAAAGGGTTCGCTCCGTGCTGCGCCGGAAAGGGATCTTCCTCATGCTCTTTCCCAACACATGGACCGAGGAGAACCTGACCTCGTACCTGCAGGCCCGGTGGAAGGGGATGCGGGATTACAAGAGGCACTGCATCGCACCCTGGGCCGTGACCGACGAGACCGCCAGGGGGGACGTGGCGCCCTGTCACATCTTCTACGACCTCACAATGGGGAACCTTCACGAGCAGGGGATCCGGGAGATCTGGAACGGGGAGGCCTTCAACCGGTTTCGTGCCTTCATGCAGAACCACCTGCTGCCCATCTGCCCTGCATGCTGCCAGTTCTACGGCTACCCCTGACAGGCGCTTAAAAGCGCCCATCTGCTGCGTTCGGCTTCATCCCTCGTCGCTCAACGTACAGAAGGAAGTACGCCTCGCTCCTCAGGATTTTGCCTGCCTTGCATCTGGACACTTTTAAACGCCTGTCTAGAACCGTCTCGGATATTCTGTTGTTATCTGGTATGATTTTGCTGGCAGTTGAAGGATCTTGATGATACAGAAAAGAGGAACAAGTGTCGGGTAGAAAGGCATCAAGGAAAAGGGCCTGATATCCTTACAAGATTCCATGAGGAGAAGGGAACAATGGGACTTTCTTGCAAGGCGGTCAAGCGAAACCTTCGGGTTCCTCCGCTGGGAATGAACCGGCGGCCCGGAACGGGAAACCGGGCCTTCCACAAAGCTGCGATTTGCGTTCTGGTGTTCTTCACGATACCTGCATTCACCGTCCCGGAAACGACCTGGGCCAAGCAAACGATGACCGTGTACCCCTCCGGCGTTGCTTCATGGCAAGAAAGGGTGAATTTTCAGAAGCAACATCCGGCATTCGGACCGGAGAAAAAGGCGATCCCCTTCATGCCGGGACCGGCCCCGCGTGAGATCGGCGGGGGCGGGAGCGCCGCACCGCCGGGTTCACCGCCTCTTGACGAAAAGGCTGACAAGGCCTCTTCCCTTGGTGTCACCAGAAGCTTCCTGGCGCTGGATGACAACAACACATCGATCCCACCGGACACCATGGGAGCGGCCGGGCCAAATCACCTGATGACCATGCTCAACACCCAGGTCCGCATCCAGAACAAGCAGGGGAGCAACATCTCCACCGTGACACTGGACACGTTCTGGACGGATGGAACCGGCCTGAGCGGCGACCCCTTTGATCCCCGCATCATCTTTGATTCCCTCTCCGACCGGTGGATGGCCACCATTGATGCCGACTCCCGGTCCGCCTCTTCGGCGGTGTGGTTTGCCGTGAGCGACGATGACGACCCCACCGGCAACTGGACGTTCTACGCCATTGATGCGGACAGCACGGACACGGACTGGGCCGACTTCCCTGAACTGGGTGTGAATTCCACCTGGGTGGCCATCACGAACAACATGTACCCTGTAGTCGGCGGCGCTTTCACAGGGTCCAAGATGTGGGTCATCGACAAGAGCACCCTTGGAGGAGCCCTGACCGTGACCACGTTTCCCACAGGCTTTGACGTCGCCGCCAGTATCGACGGTTTCACCTTGAGGCCCTGCCTCACCTTTGACGCCTCAGAGGCTACCCTCTATATCGTTGACCAGGCAGGATGGAAAATTGGAGACGCTCACCTTCATCGGCTTTCAAGGATTACCGGGACCGGGCCTTCTCCCTCCTGGTCCGTGGTTCCCGGCTCCACGTGGACAGGCTCGGGAATTTACCTTGTTGACACCATCTATAACTACACGCAGATCGGTGCCGCACAACTGGGGACCTCGGCCGTGATCGATACCAATGACCCCCGCCTGTTGAACGCGGTGTATCGAAACGGCCGTGTCTGGTACACGCACAGCGCCGGTCTTCCGGCCACCACGACAGCCGACCGTACCGCGGTTTTCTGGTACGAGGTGAACCCCACCTCCTGGAGCGGCTCCCCGTTCTCGCCGATGGTACAATCGGGTGTTCTTGACGGCGGTACAGGCGTGCATCATTTCTTCCCAAGCATTGCGGTGAACAAGGACAACGACGCTGCGCTCGGCTTTTCAAGGTCGGACGCGACGAAGTATGTGGAGGCTGTTGTGACCAGCCGCCTGGGCGCCGATCCAGCAGGCACCATGGACTCCATCACCGTGATCAAGGCGGGTGAGGACAGCTACGAGAAGATCTTCAGCGGCGTGGATGTGCGCTGGGGCGACTACAGCGCGACGGTGGTGGACCC